>NZ_JBNJOH010000033.1:0-49243 GCF_050113735.1 Vibrio sp. TRT 2004
AATTACCCTGCTGGCATAACAGAAGCGTATGGGGTTAACTACCAAGAGGACTGGACCAGTATGATGCTGCCGTATGGTGGATTGCTGCAATCTCGATACAAGATGGAAAAATATCGAGAGTATACCTATCCAGACTACGATGGCTATGCAATACCTTTGGGTGTTCCGGTCAACTTCACCCCTGATCAACTTGGCTCAGGCATAAAGTCCTTACCCGATGAACTCTATCTCTATTGGGGGAGCCACGGTTTTCGCTACGCCACTGTCGTTAAGGTCACCGCGCAAATTAAAGCAGCGATGGTCACGCCATACCCTAGTGTCATATCCTCTAAGGAAGGAGCAACATGCTATCAAACCGTATTTATGTTTGGCTTTCTCCCTGATGGACGAACAAAACTATGGCTTGATGGATGCGGAATACTCACCTATGTCGGTGAATACTCGGCAACAAAAGCGGTGCCAGTCCCTCCACCGGCACCAAAAAAAGAACCAGAGCCACTGACGCCAGAACAACTCAAGGAAAGAGCGGAACGTTACGAGAGACTTGGCATTACCGAGTTGATGGCGGATAAACCTAAACAAGAGCCACCAAAAATTCATCCGCGGCCATCGCTTGATGACCCGATCCCGTGGGATAAAGTCAATCAAGTCTGGTATAACCCGGGCTACAAAGTACAGAATCTAGCCGATGTTGTTCCAAGCACACCAGAGTAGCCATCAACCACGAGGAGTACGACGGTGAATAAACGCTATCTCGCGATCACAACCATTGCCATACTCGCTCTAATCGCTGGCTTAGTCGGACGTACTAAGCCAAACTACCCTGATGACCCAAGGTTTAGGCCTTGGCGAATTGGCGCCGCAATCTCTTATAATTACCCTGCTGGCATAACAGAAGCGTATGGGGTTAACTACCAAGAGGACTGGACCAGTATGATGCTGCCGTATGGCGGATTGCTGCAATCTCGATACAAGATGGAAAAATATCGAGAGTATACCTATCCAGACTACGATGGCTATGCAATACCTTTGGGTGTACCAGTCAACTTTATCCCTGATCAACTTGGCTCAGGCATAAAGTCCTTGCCCGATGAACTCTATCTCTATTGGGGGAGCCACGGTTTTCGCTACGCCACCGTCGTTAAGGTCACCGCGCAAATTAAAGCAGCCATGACAAAACCCTACCCACATATTAGATTAGAGAATCAAAACTGCTATCAAACCGTATTTATGTTTGGCTTTCTCCCCGATGGACGAACAAAACTATGGCTTGATGGATGCGGGGTACTCACCTATGTAGGTGAATATTCGGCAACAAAAGCGGTGCCAGTCCCTCCACCGGCACCAAAAAAAGAACCAGAGCCACTGACAGCAGAACAGATCGAGCAATTTGGACACCTTCTGTTTGACACGAAACCCAAAAAGAGACCACAACCACCCAAGATGTACCCAAGGCCATCACTTGATGACCCGATCCCGTGGGATAAAGTCAATCAAGTCTGGTATAACCCAGGCTATAAAGTACAGAATCTAGCCGATGTTGTTCCAAGCACACCAGAGTAGCCATCAACCACGAGGAGTACGACGGTGAATAAACGCTATCTCGCGATCACAACCATTGCCATACTCGCGCTAATCGCTGGCTTAGCCGGACGTACTAAGCCAAACTACCCCGATGACCCTAGGTTTAGACCTTGGCGAATTGGCGCCGCGATCTCTTATAATTACCCTGCTGGCATAACAGAAGCGTATGGGGTTAACTACCAAGAGGACTGGACCAGTATGATGCTGCCGTATGGTGGATTGCTGCAATCTCGATACAAGATGGAAAAATATCGAGAATATACCTATCCAGACTACGATGGCTATGCAATACCTTTGGGTGTTCCGGTCAACTTCACTTCAAGACAAATTGGCACTGGCATAAAATCCTTGCCCGATGAACTCTATCTCTATTGGGGGAGCCACGGTTTTCGCTACGCCACTGTCGTTAAGGTCACCGCGCAAATTAAAGCAGCGATGGTCACGCCATACCCTAGTGTCATATCCTCTAAGGAAGGAGCAACATGCTATCAAACCGTATTTATGTTTGGCTTTCTCCCTGATGGACGAACAAAACTATGGCTTGATGGATGCGGAATACTCACCTATGTCGGTGAATACTCGGCAACAAAAGCGGTGCCAGTCCCTCCACCGGCACCAAAAAAAGAACCAGAGCCACTGACACCAGAGCAGATCGAGCAATTTGGACACCTTCTGTTTGACACGAAACCCAAAAAGAGACCACAACCACCCAAGATGTACCCAAGACCATCACTTGATGACCCGATCCCGTGGGATAAAGTCAATCAAGTCTGGTATAACCCAGGCTATAAAGTACAGAATCTAGCCGATGTTGTTCCAAGCACACCAGAGTAGCCATCAACCACGAGGAGTACGACGGTGAATAAACGCTATCTCGCAATCACAACGATTGCCATACTCGCTCTAATCGCTGGCTTAGCCGGACGTACTAAGCCAAACTACCCTGATGACCCAAGGTTTAGGCCTTGGCGAATTGGCGCCGCGATCTCTTATAATTACCCTGCGTCGGTTAACGAAGCCTACGGTGTCAATTACCAAGAGGACTGGACCAGCATGATGCTGCCGTTTGGCGGTTTGGGTTCACCGTTACGCTACAACATGGATAAATATCGAGAATATACCTATCCAGACTACGATGGCTATGCATTACCCCTAGCGCTACCAATAAACTTTACCTCAAGGCAAATTGGCACTGGCATAAAATCCTTGCCCGATGAACTCTATATTTATTGGGGGCTCAACGGGTTTCGCTACGCCACCGTCGTTAAGATCACCGCGCAAATTAAAGCAGCGATGGTCACGCCATACCCTAGTGTTATATCCTCCAAGGAAGGAGCAACATGCTATCAAACGGAATTTATGTTTGGCTTTCTCCCTGAAGGACGAACAAAGTTATGGCTCGATGGATGTGGGATACTCACCTATGTAGGCGAGTACTTGGCAACAAAAGCGGTGCCAGTCCCTCCCCTCCCAGAAAAAGAGCTAGAGCCACTGACACCAGAGCAGATCGAGCAATTTGGACACCTTCTGTTTGACACGAAACCCAAAAAGAGACCACAACCACCCAAGATGTACCCAAGACCATCACTTGATGACCCGATCCCGTGGGATAAAGTCAATCAAGTCTGGTATAACCCGGGCTATAAAGTACAGAATCTAGCCGATGTTGTTCCAAGCACACCAGAGTAGCCATCAACCACGAGGAGTACGACGGTGAATAAACGCTATCTCGCGATCACAACCATTGCCATACTCGCGCTAATCGCTGGCTTAGTCGGACGTACTAAGCCAAACTACCCTGATGACCCTAGGTTTAGGCCTTGGCGAATTGGCGCCGCGATCTCTTATAATTACCCTGCTGGCATAACAGAAGCGTATGGGGTTAACTACCAAGAGGACTGGACCAGTATGATGCTGCCGTATGGCGGATTGCTGCAATCTCGATACAAGATGGAAAAATATCGAGAGTATACCTATCCAGACTACGATGGCTATGCAATACCTTTGGGTGTTCCGGTCAACTTCACCCGTGGTCAACTTGGCTCAGGCATAAAATCCTTACCCGATGAACTCTATCTCTATTGGGGGAGCCATGGTTTTCGCTACGCCACCGTCGTTGAGGTCACCGCGCAAATTAAAGCAGCGATGGTCACGCCATACCCTAGTATCATATCCTCCAAGGAAGGAGCAACATGCTATCAAACGGAATTTATGTTTGGCTTTCTCCCTGATGGACGAACAAAGCTATGGCTTGATGGATGCGGGATACTCACCTATGTCGGTGAATATTCGGCAACAAAAGCGGTGCCAGTCCCTCCACCGACCCCAGAAAAAGAACCAGAGCCACTGACGCCAGAGCAACTCAAGGAAATAGCGGAACGTTACGAGAGACTTGGCATTACCGAGTTAATGGCAGATAGACCTAAACAAGAGCCACCAAAAATCCATCCTAGACCATCACTTGATGACCCAATCCCGTGGGATAAAGTCAATCAAGTCTGGTATAACCCAGGCTATAAAGTACAGAATCTAGAAGATGTCATTCCGAGCACGCCAGAGTAGCCATCAACCACGAGGAGTACGACGGTGAATAAACGCTATCTCGCGATCACAACGATTGCCATACTCGCTCTAATCGCTGGCTTAGCCGGACGTACTAAGCCAAACTACCCTGATGACCCTAGGTTTAGGCCTTGGCGAATTGGCGCCGCAATCTCTTATAATTACCCTGCTGGCATAACAGAAGCGTATGGGGTTAACTACCAAGAGGACTGGACCAGTATGATGCTGCCGTATGGTGGATTGCTGCAATCTCGATACAAGATGGAAAAATATCGAGAGTATACCTATCCAGACTACGATGGCTATGCAATACCTTTGGGTGTTCCGGTCAACTTCACCCCTGATCAACTTGGCTCAGGCATAAAGTCCTTACCCGATGAACTCTATCTCTATTGGGGGAGCCACGGTTTTCGCTACGCCACTGTCGTTAAGGTCACCGCGCAAATTAAAGCGGCTATAGTGAAGCCTTATCCCGAATATCCTGAAGAGCCCGAGGGGCCTACATGCTACCAAACTGATTTTATGTTTGGCTTACTTCCAGACGGGAGAGCGAAAATGTGGCTCAAAGGATGCGCTTATATCACCTACATTGGAGAATACTCGGCATCAAAAGCGGTGCCAGTCCCTCCACCGGCACCAAAAAAAGAACCAGAGCCACTGACACCAGAACAACTCAAGGAAAGAGCGGAACGTTACGAGAGACTTGGCATTACCGAGTTGATGGCGGATAAACCTAAACAAGAGCCACCAAAAATTCATCCGCGGCCATCGCTTGATGACCCGATCCCGTGGGATAAAGTCAATCAAGTCTGGTATAACCCGGGCTACAAAGTACAGAATCTAGCCGATGTTGTTCCAAGCACACCAGAGTAGCCATCAACCACGAGGAGTACGACGGTGAATAAACGCTATCTCGCGATCACAACGATTGCCATACTCGCTCTAATCGCTGGCTTAGTCGGACGTACTAAGCCAAACTACCCTGATGACCCAAGGTTTAGGCCTTGGCGAATTGGCGCCGCGATCTCTTATAATTACCCTGCTGGCATAACAGAAGCGTATGGGGTTAACTACCAAGAGGACTGGACCAGTATGATGCTGCCGTATGGCGGATTGCTGCAATCTCGATACAAGATGGAAAAATATCGAGAATATACCTATCCAGACTACGATGGCTATGCAATACCTTTGGGTGTACCAGTCAACTTTATCCCTGATCAACTTGGCTCAGGCATAAAATCCTTACCCGATGAACTCTATCTCTATTGGGGGAGCCACGGTTTTCGCTACGCCACTGTCGTTAAGGTCACCGCGCAAATTAAAGCGGCTATAGTGAAGCCTTATCCCGAATATCCAGAAGAGCCCGAGGGGCCTACATGCTACCAAAATGATTTTATGTTTGGCTTTCTCCCTGATGGACGAACAAAACTATGGCTTGATGGATGCGGGATACTCACCTATGTCGGTGAATACTCGGCAACAAAAGCGGTGCCAGTCCCCCCCCTCCCAGAAAAAGAACCAGAGCCACTGACACCAGAACAGATCGAGCAATTTGGACACCTTCTGTTTGACACGAAACCCAAAAAGAGACCACAACCACCCAAGATGTACCCAAGACCATCACTTGATGACCCGATCCCGTGGGATAAAGTCAATCAAGTCTGGTATAACCCGGGCTACAAAGTACAGAATCTAGCCGATGTTGTTCCAAGCACACCAGAGTGAAAGTGAGTGGCGAGTGGCGAGTGGCGAGTGGCGAAAAAACTAAAGGGTTGACTCTATAAGTCAACCCTTTCATGTCACTGTCAGTTAGTAAAAACTTGCGGCTCTTTTAGCGCGGCGAAATGTTGGATAAACATTGCACATGAACCGTGATCTCTTCACGGTCATGATACAGATGCTTAGCTTGCAGACGGAACTTAACACCGTTTTCAATCATAAATACTTTCAAGTTTTCAATATCTTGCAGTACTTCATCGTAACGGCCTTTCATCGGTAGTTTGAGGTTAAAGATGGCCTCTTTAGCCCAACCACTGATGATCCACTCACCCATCAATTGTGCTACACGTGATGGCTTTTCAATCATGTCACAGACTAACCAAGTAACGTTCTTACGAGCTGGCTCGAACTTGAAACCATCTTCTTGGTGATGCTTAACCTGACCCGTCTCCATTAAACTATCCGCCATCATGCCGTTATCAACCGAGTGAACAAACATTGAACGTTTAACGAGCTGATAGGTCCAGCCACCTGGACAAGCACCTAAATCAACACCCCACATACCTGCGGCTAAACGCTCATCCCATTCTTCACGAGGGATAAAGACATGGAAGGCCTCCTCTAGCTTAAGCGTAGAACGACTCGGTGCATCTGCCGGGAATTTTAAACGCGGGATCCCCATAAAGAATTGAGAGTTATTCTCTGGTAGAGAGTAACCTACAAAACAGTGCCCAGAGGCAACAAAACAGATATGCAGAACAGGTTTTTTAGGGCTATCTTTTGCAAAAAGAATACCTTTACCACGTAACGCCTGACGCATTGGGACAGTGAATTTACGACAGAACTTAAGCAATTCTTTGGCTTCATTGGTATCTGGTGTTTCAATGCGGATATCACCACAACGAGGCATACTAGCAACATCGTTCAACGCTTCAAGCATTGGAGAAATACGGTCTTCTCGTGGGAGATCTTCTATTTCAGTGGCTACCGCAAACATCTGACGAGCAAAAATCAGCGCTTTAAAATCCAGCTCTTTAACCAGTTTTTCTGCATCACCATCTTGGTAGCACTCAAACAGCACATAACCTGTATTCTTCTTGAGGCGTGGGAAACCAAACACTTCTAACTGAGTGGCTCTATCTTGGATTTCTCCGGCACACTCTTTTTCAAAGCCACTACGGCAGTAGAGCATTAACTGTTTCACTGATTCACCTCTTTAGTCTGTAGTGCTGCGTAGACAAACAGTCCCCACCCAAGCATAAAGGTTAAACCACCCAATGGCGTAATTGGACCAAACCATTTGATACCGGTTAACGCAAGTGCGTAGAGGCTGCCGCTAAAACAAAAGATGCCGATGATAAAGCAAATCGCTGCAAGGGCGAAATATTTTTGTGACTTTGGCTGCAATTTAAACTGCAGTAATAGACCACAAACCACAATCGCCAACGCGTGAATAAACTGATACTGAACGCCAGTGTTGAACACACCGATAAGATAAGGTGACAGTATCGACTTGAGGCTATGGGCCGCAAAAGCACCTAATCCAACCCCTACCCCCATTAATGAGCCACCGAATGCCAATAGGTATTTACTTTTCACCGTACACCTCAAGTATAAAAGCAGCGAGATTGTCCACTGCCAAAGCAATATTGCTTTGCTCGCTGTGGCCTGAACGTACTCGCGGCTTAAAGCTATGATCGCCATCTGGGATAAACACGGTCTGAACGCTTTGTGATAGACAAAAGTCTTTCAACTCCTCGCGTTTACCAAACGTATCTCGTTCTCCTTGCAAAACAAGGCATGGCTTAGACAGCGTTGCTAAGTGTTCGCCTTTGTAGTTTTCCGGCTTACCAGGAGGATGAAATGGAAAACCTAAACACGCGACGCCAGCCACCAAAGGGGCATCTGCGAGTAAACTTGCCATGCGCCCCCCCATCGATTTGCCGCCAATCACAACGGGAGTATCCCCAGCAAGCTCACCAATCACTTTTTGAAAGGCCTCAAGCAGCTTAGGCGCTCTATCTGGCGGACGCTTCTTACCATCTTCCGCTCGCTTGACCATGTATGGAAAGTTAAACCGTATAACCTGAATACCTTTGTCTGCAAGTCCTTTAGCAACCGAATTCATAAACTCATGATCCATCCCTGCCCCCGCACCATGGGCGAAAATAAACAGAGGATCGGATGACTTGCCATCACGTAAATAATCAGTCATCCAGCAACTCCTCTTGCTCACTCTGTGCTTTCGCTAACATCCAATCACGGAAAGTCGCAATTCGCCCCATATCGGCTTGTTTCTCGTGGCAAACCACATAAAACGCATTTTTAGATAGCAATACTTCATCGAATGGCGCAATTAAACGACCCGCTTCCAGCTCAGGTTGTGCCAGAACATTGTTTCCGAGAGCGACACCTTGGCCATGAGCAGCGGCTTGTAACACCATGGTTGAGTGACTGAATATCGGTCCGTGATTGACATTTACCCCTTCAATACCATTTTGTTTCGCAAACTGTTTCCAATCTTTACGAGATGTGTCGTGCAGCAAGGTATGCTGCTTTAGATCACTTAGAGTTTCTAATGGTTTGTTACCTAAAAGTAACGATGGTGAACAAAGTGGGATCAAGAATTCTTGGTAGAGTTTATCGGCACGTAAGCCAGGCCAGTTACCTCGACCATAATAGATAGCAACATCAACATCATCAGTCAGTGAACCCTCATCCATATCCACTGCCTTGATACGTACATCGATATCCGGTTCTTGCTGGTTGAAATCGGCCAGTCTAGGCACTAGCCACTGGATAGCAAAACTAGGTGGCAAACTGATTGTTAACGCCCCCTTCTCACTACGCTCTAGCACTTTGTCAGTAGCTTCTGCTAAAGATGTAAAAATATCCTTTATATCGAGAAAGTAGCTTTGCCCTTCTTCTGTTAGTAGTAACGAGCGATTTCGACGTCGAAACAGCTTTAAGCCGAGGAATTCTTCTAGCGCTTTAATTTGGTGACTAACCGCAGCCTGAGTCACAAACAACTCCTCTGCCGCACGAGTAAAGCTCAAGTGACGAGCAGCAGCCTCAAACACTTTCAATGAATTTAAGGGAGGTAATCTTCTAGACATAGCAGCCTTCTAAAAAGTGGATTAGTTTTTTTAATCTGAAACATTATAAAATGTCCATTGCCTGACGACCAGAGAAATTCTATATTTCACCCCGCAATGAGGAGTCAGAACGGCTTGGTTCCCTTTTGAATCAATTGACTTCTTGTTGCGATGTTGTGTTTGCAAACTCGTATTTCGAGTTAGGTAGGTTTCTACCAGTTTCGTTGAAAACAACGAAACATATACTTCCTGTATTTATTTTGACCTGTCTGTCAAATTTTTTAGCACCGCCTCTATGGCGGTGTTTTTTTATGCGCGAAATTTATAGATATAAAAAAAGCGCAAATCGAGTGACCGATTTGCGCTTTTTAATAACCTTGAATTTACCGAGATTAAGGGCGGTAAACCTTCACGTTATGGAAGCCCTGCTCTTGTAGGTAAAGAGCCTGTAGGCGGCTCATTACGCCTCGGTCACAGTACAGCAGGTAAGTCTTCGACTGGTCTAGATCACCAAACTGAGTGCCTAGTTTGAAGAATGGAATGTGCTTAACCTCTACCCCGTCAATTTCTAACGGGTTATCGTCTTCCTCTTCAGGGCTACGAATATCAAGTACAATCGCATGCTGTTCAATTGCTTGAACTTGCTCAACTTCAGGAGCCGCTTTTTCTGTCTCTTTAGCAATATCACGAATATCCATCACTCGCGCGTCACGGACAACTTGCTCAAGGATATCGAAATCGAATTTCTCTTCTTCAGCGTCCAGTTTCGCTTTAATCGCTTTAACCGTTGGCTTCTTAGAAATCACACCACAGTACTCTGGCATTGTTTTCGCGAAGTCTTCAGTGCCGATATCACGAGCTAGGTTAATGATGTCTTCTTTATCCCAGTTGATCAGTGGACGTAGGATTAGCGTATCAGTCACATTATCGATATGACGTAGGTTGGTCAGAGTTTGGCTTGAAACCTGACCGAGTGCCTCACCAGTCACCAAAGCTTCAATCTTAAATTTCTCTGCCACCATACCCGCAGCACGCATAAACATACGCTTAAGGATAACGCCCATTTGACCGTCATCCACTTTCTCTAAAATCTCGCCTACAACAGGCTCAAAGTTTACGGAAATAAAACGTACTTTTGCCGAAGAACCGTATTTGTTCCATAGGTAGTAAGCGACTTGCTTAACGCCAATTTCGTGTGCTGGACCACCTAGGTTAAAGAAACAGTAATGTACTTTAGAACCACGTTTGATGTGCAGGTAGCTAGAGACGCCCGAATCAAAGCCACCAGAGATCAAGCTAAGAACATCTTCTTGTGTTCCCAGAGGGAAACCACCAAGACCTTTGTGACGAGCGATTACTTGATTTAGCTTTTCATTTGCGACTTCAAGTTTCACGGTCACATCTGGGTTGCGTAAACGAACACTCGCACTTTCTACCGCTTGGTTCAGACCACCACCGACGTAACGCTCTAATTCAATTGAAGTAAAGTCATGTTTACCACGGCGCTTAGCACGTACCACAAAGGTTTTCCCTTCAATAAGTGGACGATTTAGCTCTAACACCTGTTCGTAGATGTCATGCAGATCTTTGAACTCTGACTGCTGAACTTCCAGTACATGGTGGATACCTGGAGTTTGCGTCAATACTTCAAGAGTCTCTTTGTAGTATTCAGATGACTCAGAAGTCACTTCAATATGGTCACGGCGGTTAAAGACAGCAACAGACTCTGTACGACTCTTGACGATGTTACGGATATTGCATTCAAGAATCTTTGTGAAGCGCTTACGCACAGACTCACTTTTTACAAAAATTTCTGGATGGGGCTTTACGATAAATTTCATAATTCACTTCACAAGTTAACTGTTTCGCTAGTTTAATGCTCTATTAGAGCGTAGCAGCGGTCTTTCGCCATGTACTGCCTCTAAGGGCGCAAGATTATACATGAAGCAATGCCCATAAAAAAGACGAGCTTTTTGCTCGTCTTTTTAGCTTGCTATTGTAAAGCAGGAACTTCGTCACTCAGAAGTGGTTCACCTTGCATAATACTGATTTCTACTCGTCGATTTCTTGAACGTTGAGCTTCAGTATCATTTGGCCCCAACGGCTCTGTATCTGCCATACCTCTCACTTGGAGACGTTGGTGATTAAAACCACGTACCTTCTCCATTTCTTGAGCAACAGAGACAGCACGCTGCGCCGACAGATCCCAGTTAGATCGGTAGAGTTCAGAATCAATACGTTGATTGTCTGTATGTCCTGATACTCTCACAACCCCCGGAATGTCTTTAACCAAATCCGCTATCTGACGCACCAAAGGTCGGAACTTAGGTTGTAAGAATGCTGAACCTTCTGGGAACGCACCTTTTTCTCTAATACGTATATCTATTTGCTGACCGAGATTTTCAACTTCAATCGCGCCTTGCTCTATCTCGCGTTCTAGAGCTTTCTTGATACTTTCCATTACAGTTTCAAGCTCTTGAGACATCTCAGCAGACTGTTGCTGCTCATTATCCGACTCAGAATTTTGATTGTTCTGCGTTGAAGTATCTGGTGATTGTCCACCAGTTAAGGAGCCTTGATCCCTTTGAGTACCACCAGCTCTATCTGATTCACCTTCGTGAAATTCAAGCGTCTGCTGAGTAATATCGATGGTCTGTTGCATAATCACGTCAATCGGTGTTGGCTCAGGGCGACCTGGCCTAAACTCTTGCGCAATGATACTGGTACCTTTAGGGATATCTTTCACTTCAAGACGGTTTTGAACACCAAATGCAAACTTCATCGAACCTGCGATCTGTTTGAACTTCAGTACGTCCATCTCCGAAAACGAAAGAAGCAGTACGAAGAAACACATCAATAGTGACATCAAGTCTGCAAATGTTCCCATCCAAAGCGGGAGGCCGGGCGGCGGACATTTGCAGTCGTTATCATCATCCATAACTGCGTCCTTACTCGTTA
Source organism: Vibrio sp. TRT 2004 (assembly GCF_050113735.1). Lineage (NCBI taxonomy): Bacteria > Pseudomonadati > Pseudomonadota > Gammaproteobacteria > Vibrionales > Vibrionaceae > Vibrio > Vibrio sp. TRT 2004. The sequence goes on from NZ_JBNJOH010000033.1 coordinate 11,919, forward strand.
TCTACGTCAAGAGCACGTTTACCTTCATTGAGGTAGTTTTTCAGATAACTATCTATCACTCGAGGGTTTTGGCCATCTTGGATTGCTAAGACGCCATCCATAATCAGACGACGATTCAATTTTTCTTGCTCACGGCGCAGTGAAAGCTTGTCGGCAATCGGGAAAAACAACATGTTAGACAAGATCGCACCGTATAAGGTTGTCAAAAGCGCAACCGCCATTGCAGGACCGATCGCTTTTGGATCGTCCATGTTAGACAGCATCGCAACCAGACCAACCAGTGTACCGATCATCCCCATCGCAGGCGCAACGTCACCGAATGCTCTGAAAACACTCGAACCAAAATCATGTCGCTCATCCGTCAGCGCGATGTCTTTTTGCAGCGCGGCACGAACAACATCAGCATCGTGACCATCGACGAGTAAGTCGATGCCTTTTTGCATAAAGCTGTTACTGATCTCCATCTCCTCAAGGGCGAGAAATCCACCTTTACGAGCTGCGTCAGCCATTTCAACCACTTTAGCGATCAAATCTTCAGGCTCATCAGCTTTGAACATAAAGGCTTTGCCGGCGATCTTGGCGGCACCAAAAAACTGCCCCATAGTGAACTTCATCAACACCACGAAGGTAGAACCACCCACCACGATAAGTATTGATGTGACATCGACGAACATCATAATGCTTCCGCCGAGTATCATCGCCATGACAACGAAAGCCAAACCGCCAATCAGTCCTATCAGCGTTGCTAAATCCACAGAGCACTCCTCATGCTATCTTTGAGCTTCTAACAAATTATATCGGCAACATCTTCAGATCTTTAGTATTTTATTGATACCGCATTCACATAAATATAGATGCTTACCCCATTCTGAGTACTAGGCCTTTAACCCTATTATTTACTTGGCTACATAAAATGAACGCTTCAACTCCATTTTTCTGACAAATTTACTCGGTTAAATTTGACCATCATTAATGGCTAAGGTAACTTTCGAGCATCTTTACCTGTGTAGAAAAGTTATGGCGAGCAAAAAACCGGAAAACATGACCTTCGAAGCGACGATTGAAGAGCTCGATGCGATTGTAGAAAACCTCGAAAATGGTGATTTAGCATTAGACGATGCACTCAAGAACTTTGAGCGTGGTATTACGCTTGCTCGCGCAGGCCAAGCCAAACTCAGTGATGCTGAACAACGTGTCAGTATCTTGTTACAAAACGATGACGAATCGCCACTGAGTGATTTCGATGCTCTACCAGAGTAATTGCACGAGAAGATGTCTGTTATGCAAGAGGCACTATCCTCACTACAACAACGAAACAATGCCCAGTTAGAAAACTGGCTGAAGTCATTGCCCCATCAAAACCTACCTCTTATCGAGGCGATGCGTTATGGCTTATTGCTTGGTGGCAAACGCGCCCGTCCGTTTCTGGTCTATATTACTGGCCAGATGCTCGGATGCGAACTTGACGACTTAGACACTCCCGCTTCCGCTGTTGAGTGCATCCATGCTTACTCGTTAATTCATGATGACTTACCGGCTATGGATGACGATGAACTGCGTCGTGGTCAACCAACCTGCCACATCAAGTTTGACGAAGCGACCGCTATCTTGACGGGTGATGCACTGCAAACCCTTGCGTTTACCATTCTCGCAGAAGGCCCTTTGGCTCCACATGCAGAAAGGCAACGTATTCAGATGGTTAAGGTGCTTGCCGATGCTTCCGGTGCCAATGGTATGTGTATGGGCCAAGCCCTAGACTTAGCCGCAGAAAACCGCAGCGTAACGCTCGAAGAGTTGGAAGAGATTCACCGCAACAAAACGGGGGCGTTAATGAAATCAGCCATTCGTTTAGGCGCGTTAGCCGCCGGTGAAAAAGGAGCGCAAGTCCTGCCGCTTCTAGATCAATATGCCGATGCTATTGGTCTCGCTTTCCAAGTCCAAGATGACATTCTAGATATCATTAGTGATACTGAAACCTTGGGTAAACCACAAGGTTCTGACCAACAATTAAACAAAAGTACCTATCCCGCTTTGCTAGGATTGGACGGAGCTATAAACAAAGCTCACACTCTGTTAAATGAAGCTCTTCAAGCTTTGGACGCAATCCCATACAATACAGAGTTACTCGAAGAGTTCGCCCGATACGTCATCGAGCGCAAGAACTAACACTATAAGCGCGCATTTATATGACTCTTGATATTTCGAAATATCCGACACTGGCTCTAGCAGATACTCCTGATGAGCTGCGCAGCCTTCCTAAGGAAGTGCTGCCAAAGCTGTGTGATGAATTACGCACTTACTTACTTAATTCAGTAAGTCAATCCAGCGGCCACCTCGCTTCTGGTCTAGGCACAGTTGAACTGACTGTGGCGCTTCACTACGTCTACAACACACCTTTTGATCAATTGGTGTGGGATGTTGGTCACCAAGCGTACCCGCATAAAATCCTAACGGGTCGTCGCGACCAAATGCCAACGATTCGCCAAAAAGATGGTTTACACCCCTTCCCATGGCGTGAAGAGAGCGAGTACGACACACTATCAGTCGGCCACTCTTCGACATCGATCAGTGCTGGCCTTGGTATGGCTATCAGCGCGGGTAAAGAAGGCAAAAACCGCAAAGTCGTTAGTGTGATCGGCGATGGTGCTATCACCGCAGGGATGGCATTTGAAGCCATGAACCATGCGGGTGATGTCCACCCTGATATGCTGGTGATCTTAAACGACAATGAAATGTCGATTTCTGAGAACGTTGGTGCTCTGAACAATCATTTAGCTCAAGTACTATCAGGAAGCTTGTACACCTCGATCCGTGAAGGCGGTAAAAAAGTACTGTCAGGTGTCCCCCCGATTAAAGAGTTGGTTCGTCGTACTGAAGAACATCTTAAAGGCATGGTGGTACCAGGTACCCTATTTGAAGAGTTAGGTTTTAACTACATCGGCCCTGTCGATGGCCATGACGTAAATGAGTTGGTCAAAACTCTAAAGAACATGCGTGAACTAAAAGGTCCGCAGTTTTTACATATCATGACCAAAAAAGGCAAAGGCTACGAGCCAGCAGAAAAAGACCCGATTGGCTACCACGGCGTGCCTAAGTTCGACCCGAGCCACAACTCTCTGCCAAAAAGCAGCGGTGGACTGCCAAGTTACTCGAAAATTTTCGGTGACTTCCTGTGTGATATGGCGGCTCAAGATCCTAAGCTTATGGCGATCACTCCCGCTATGCGTGAAGGTTCTGGGATGGTTCGCTTCTCTAAAGAGTATCCTGACCAATACTTCGATGTTGCGATTGCTGAGCAACATGCAGTGACCTTGGCTACAGGTATGGCCATTGCTGGCGATCACCCTATTGTGGCGATTTATTCTACCTTCTTGCAGCGTGGCTACGATCAGCTCATTCACGATGTTGCCATCATGGATTTACCGGTCATGTTTGCTATAGACCGTGCAGGGCTGGTTGGTGCGGACGGTCAAACTCACCAAGGAGCCTTTGACCTGAGCTTTATGCGCTGTATCCCGAATATGGTCATCATGGCGCCGAGCGATGAGAACGAATGCCGTCAAATGCTCTACACTGGTCATCAACATACTGGCCCATCGGCTGTCCGCTACCCTCGTGGTACAGGCATGGGCGTTGACATAGAGAAACAGTTTACGGCATTAGAAATCGGTAAAGGCCGCCTAGTTCGTCAAGGTGAGAAAATCGCTATCCTCAACTTCGGCACCTTCTTAGGTAATGCACTTGAGGCCGCACAAGCACTCAATGCCACGGTAGCGGATATGCGCTTTGTCAAACCACTCGATGAAGAGTTGATTAAACAGCTTGCCGCTGAACACGACGTCATCGTCACCATCGAAGAAAACGCCATCGCTGGCGGTGCAGGTTCTGGCGTAGTCGAATTTATGATGAGAGAGAAACTTATCAAGCCAGTACTCAACCTTGGCCTCCCGGATAAGTTCATTCATCAGGGTACTCAAGAAGAGCTGTATCAAGAGCTTGGCCTTGATGGCAAAGGTATCGAAGTTGCTATTCGTCAATATTTAGCAAGCTAGTTAAACAGCCCGCAACCTATCCAATGCCCTCTCAATGAGGGCATTTTTGTCTCCGCTCTCCTACGATCTTAGATCGCAATTACCAAAGTAAGCATTAACATTTGGGAATAATATTCCAGAACAATGACTGTAATTTGCTGCGTTGCCTACTTGTAGGCACACTTTTTTTGATATGTGAATCAAAACTATAACGAGGCAAAACCATGAATCACAAATACATTCTCACCAAACAGTCACAATACGCTGGTGAACACGAAATTCATAATGCCACAACGGGTTGTACATATATGCCAAGGGTGGAGAATCTCATCAAACTAGGGCTTCATTCCTCAAGTCAAAGCGCCTTAGAGCATGCAAAAAACACATTCCCTGAGCTTAAAATAAACGGCTGTTATTATTGCTGCCACGCCTGTCACACGTCATAGCAAACCATAAAGAAACCACTCACGTTGCTCAATACTGGCGCGTGCCACCTTTACTAGTCCATTAGGCTAGAATCAGCTCGTCATTACATGATGACGAGCTTTTTTATCGAGAAAGGTCAATCTCAACGTGATCAGTTTAAGGCGCTGACCAGCCAAACTCAGCACACAGTTTTTGCCACGTTTCATCTAACCCCGCTTTAATGGTAATTTCTCGCTGAGTAAATGGATGAACAAACTTAAGGGAAGAAGCGTGAAGCAAGAGTCTATGCGAGTCGTACACTTCTCTAAACAACTTGTTGTGTTTACCGTCACCATGTGTCGTATCACCAACGATTGGATGGCGTAGATGAGCCATATGGCGTCTGAGCTGGTGTTTTCGTCCAGTCAGTGGCTTCATCTCCATTAAGCAGTAACGAGTGGTCGGAAAGCTCCCCGTGGAATGGGGTATTTCGACTTGAGCCAGTGGTTGATAGTCAGTGATCGCTTCTTGTGCTTCTTTATCTTGGCTAGCATGCTTATCTGCAATTTTGTCCAACTCAACCTTAAGTGCATAGTCGAGACGACCGGATTCCATGATCCAACCGCGAACAATCGCATGATAGGTTTTTTCCATCTCGTGATTCGCAAACATCGGCATCACTTGAGACGCAACCTCACTTGATAATGCAAAAATAAGAACACCGGAAGTTGGTCTATCCAAGCGATGAAGCGGAAAGACATGCTGACCAATTTGGTCACGCAATGTTTGCATGACAAATTGAGTTTCGTGCTTATCCAGCCAGCTGCGATGAACTAACATACCAGCAGGTTTGTTGACAGCAACGAAATACTCGTCTTGATATACGATCTCCAGCACTAGCGGCATTCCTCATCTAACTTTTGAATAATTGTAACTAAAGGTGTTAATTGCGGCTGTTCTTTCCAGCACTCCTCAAAGTAAGGCGCAATTGAAAATCCGCTCGGTAGTGGCTGATTTTGTTCTATCAGCAAACGGATACGGGCAATGAAGATCCACTGCAACCACTCGCTTGGCGTTAAGGTGTCAATGGCAAACGGCTGCTGACTACTCAGTGCCTGTTTGCTTGGGGGTGTCGCTTGCCACTGACCAAGTTGTTGCATCAACAACTCTAACTCGTCGATAAGCTCGGTCAATTGTTTCACTTTTGTCATTAATCTTTGTTTGGAACCTTGAAAATTGGCAATAGAATACCATTTATAGAGTAAATAAAGTTAGGACAATTGCTTCAATGGAAACCATTCATACTCTCACTCAACTCCTTACCGACAGTGATTGCCAATATCAGGTCTTTGATCTTGGACGTCGTATTAAACAGATCGACGCAAAGGTCTTTGCTGACGCTGAAAAAGGCCAGCTTGCCTATCCCTATCCAATGCAGCGTAAGGCACACATCGCTATCGCCTACTGGAATCAAGAGCAGCAGCCTTGGATTTGGTTTCTAAAATTTGAATTAGATGAGCGTGGCTTACTTAAACAAGCAGATATTGGTAACTTCATCAAATATGTCATTGAAGCAATGGGCACGCGTCTTAGCCAAGAGCTAAGTGAAGAGCAACAAGACAAACTGGCAAACAATCCCTATACCTTTAAGCCGGCGGACGACAAAATGGCGGTCTTTCATAGCCAAGTCCGCGCGGTGTTGAATTTACCTTGCAGCCAGTACTACGAACATGCGCAATTATACTTTGCAGGCGGGTTGGAATGGGATAAATGGCACACAGTTGGTTTACAAGGGGTGACTGATATCTGTGCGCGACTTGGGCAGGAACAAAATGGCGTCAATGTCCGTAAGGCACTAAAACATCTGCCTTCCGAACCTCTCTATGCCTTGCTAGGTGCGCTTGAACATACCGAGTTACCAACAAAACTCGCACAAAACCTTGCCGAAATGGCTCAGACACAGATTGACAGTCACGATCCAGATCTCTTCCTACTCTCCGCGCTCACGAGAGCCTTATCCGGAGCAGAGGAAGCCATCGCTCAACCTATCATTGGTAAGATTCTTTCAAGTGCGCGTTTGAGTCATCAAGAGGTACTGATTGGTATCGCGGGACGATGCTGGCACTGGTTAAGAGAGGCCGATATTGCCGAACAATTCCTACTGCGCCTCGCACAGACGGGCAACCAGACACTGTTTAACCAGCTATTCGCCGATTTGGTGATGCTCCCTGAGCTGCGTATGGTACTGCTTCCTTTGCTTCACTCCAGCCCATCAGAAGAGTTAGCAAAAGCACTGATTAACCTACAGCAAGCCGCTAAGGCGTAATGATGATTTATGACCTGTTCGCCATCCTCGCACTTGCCATTATATGCCTAATTTTTTGGCAACAAAGACGGCAGGCAGAGTTAGCGAAAAGTATCGCCTCTCGAAAATGTAAAGAGCTCGATTTGCAGTTGCTGAGCGTGGCGCTTAAAGGTCACAAACTGAAAACGCCAGACGGTGTCTGGCGTTGGCATTCGGTTTATCAGTTCGAGTTTTCATCGCTTGGTGATGACTGCTATCAAGGCCACATCTTTATGCAAGGTTTCCAACTAGCCAAGGTGGAGTTGCCGCCACATCGGATGTAAAGACAAACTCATCATAGGGACCAAACGTATCTTGTTTGTGGGCATTCAATACGAAACCAAGTTTCTTGAGAATTCGAATCGACGCCTCATGATCGACATTGGCGGTAGCGATAACTCGCTCTAAGTTCAAATCTCTTGCTGCTTTGGAAAAGAAAGCCTGCACCACTTCACTGGCAATACCTCTGCCCCAGTACTCTTTGTCAAAGATATAACCAAGCTCAGGAAGCGTGTCTAAATCAGAAATAAACACGTGTCCCATGTACTCTCTTGTGTGACTATCAAGCACTGCCATCGCAAATATGGTGCGATCATTGAGTACTTTCTCAAACTGTTTTTTAGCAGAAGATACCGTCTGTGCTCCATTCATCTGAGCACGGTTAATAGCACAACAGTTGAGCATCAAAAATTCAGATTGTAGAGAGTCGTTATAAGGGATCAATAACGATCGGCGAGTCACTATCGTCATGACACATCCTTGTAAGCAGCAATAATTGTCTTTTAAAACAAAGCCGAGAAGTTAAACCAACTGATGGCAATCTTTATTGATCTAGAACGTTTTTTGGCACGTTGTTGTTTGAGTTTTTCTAAAGGTGAGATCTAAGAAAAGCCCCGATACGTTAGTATCGGGGCTATAGTCTTACTCGCAGCAGTCCGGCTACAAAAGTTGCTCCATGCATCTTCCATAATAGTTACTGAATCCTTCAGTATTGTCCTAACTTCGCCGTCCTAGCGGTGTCCTAATCATCCTGATAGCTAACATCCCCGTCAGCTCACTTCACTTGTTCCTTGAGCGGTGTCCTTAGTATCATCCTGATACTGTCCTGACCTCATCCTCGAGGTGTCCATTGCCTTTCCTTAGTCACCAACCATCCTAGCTAGTGAACGTATCCATACAATGTCCTTTCGCTCCATGCCTGATCAACTATCCTAGTCAACCATTCTTCTTCCTGAAGACTCCAATCCTTGGTTTTCCTGTTCCGAGTCAGCATCCTACCGACAGGTTCTAATTTACCCTATTAGCGTTTAGGTACAATCCATCTGTAAAAAATAATTTTTGACTTCGTTGTTCACAAAAGCACCAAAGCATTAAGTATCAATAGCTTATAATAAATAATCCATCTATCCGCCCGTTTAAAACACAGATTGTCTTACAACACTTGTAAGACATATCTCACACGACTTTTCTTAATTTTCCATTAGTCAATAAATCATAGGACCAGTATTATTACCCTTATCAGCACAATGGAGGTTTTATGCTTACTCAAGACGTTAGCCAAGAGCTAAGAAGTATCCTTGAACAGTTACAATCAGAAGGGAAAGAGCCAACGGTTGCTCTGGTGAAGGCTAGATTGAGCACGACTGTACCCATGCCAGCGTTGATCACAACAATCAAAAGCTGGAAAAGCGCAAACCACGTACCCAAGGTAGAAGTCGCCGCTCAAAGCTCAGGTTCTGAAATGGAGCGAATAGCTGAACTCGAAGTGCAAGTCGCGAACTTAACAGAAAGACTTATAGCGCTGGAGAAGAAGTTCGATATCTAAGTGGATATCACTGGACTGATTCATTTGACAGCGATGGAAGCCGTAAACCACTCTTTTAAACACAAACAAAAAAGGCTTGGCGTATTGCCAAGCCTTTTAGTATCCACGGTTGAATTACCAACCTGTTACTTCGCGTAGACCTTTACCGATATCAGCAAGAGACTTAACCGTCTTAACGCCCGCAGCTTCTAGTGCAGCGAACTTGTCTTCTGCTGTACCTTTACCACCAGAGATGATCGCACCAGCATGGCCCATACGCTTGCCTGGAGGAGCAGTAACACCAGCGATGTAAGAAACGACTGGCTTAGTGACGTTCTCTTTAATGAACGCTGCCGCTTCTTCTTCAGCCGTACCACCGATTTCACCGATCATTACGATAGCTTCTGTTTCAGGATCTTCTTGGAACAACTTCAGAATATCAATGAAGTTTGAACCTGGGATTGGGTCACCACCAATACCGACACAAGTCGACTGACCAAAACCTTCGTCAGTAGTTTGCTTAACTGCTTCGTAAGTGAGTGTACCTGAACGAGATACGATCCCCACTTTACCTTTCTTGTGGATATGACCAGGCATGATACCAATCTTACACTCGTCAGGAGTGATAAGACCCGGACAGTTAGGACCGATCATGCGAACGCCAGTTTCTTCTAGCTTCACTTTCACGTCGATCATATCTGTTGTAGGGATACCTTCAGTGATAGTTACGATTAGCTCGATGCCCGCATCAATCGCTTCAAGGATGGCATCTTTACAGAAAGGTGCTGGTACGTAGATAACTGTTGCTGTTGCGCCAGTTGTTTCTACTGCTTCACGTACTGTGTTGAATACAGGAAGACCTAGGTGTGTTTGACCACCTTTACCAGGAGAGACACCACCAACCATTTGTGTGCCGTATGCGATAGCTTGCTCAGAGTGGAAAGTACCTTGACCACCAGTGAAACCCTGACAGATTACTTTCGTGTCTTTATTAATTAGTACAGACATTATTTGCCCTCCGCAGCAGCAACAACTTTCTGAGCTGCGTCAGTTAGAGACTCAGCTGCAATGATATCAACATCAGAATTAGCAAGAACTTCGCGACCTAAGTCTGCGTTAGTACCTTCTAGACGAACAACAACAGGTACGTTTACACCTACCTCTTTAACCGCACCAATAATACCTTCAGCGATCATGTCACAACGTACGATACCACCGAAGATGTTAACGAGTACTGCTTTAACATTGTCATCAGAAAGGATGATCTTAAATGCTTCTGCTACACGCTCTTTTGTCGCGCCACCACCTACATCTAGGAAGTTCGCTGGCTTACCACCGTGTAGGTTTACGATATCCATCGTACCCATTGCTAGGCCAGCACCGTTAACCATACAGCCAACGTTACCGTCTAGGGCTACGTAGTTCAGCTCCCACTGAGCTGCGTGCGCTTCGCGCTCATCTTCTTGCGAAGGATCGTGCATTTCACGTAGCTTAGGCTGGCGGTACATTGCGTTAGAGTCAATGTTGATCTTACCGTCTAGACACAGCAAGTTGCCTTCGCTAGTAATGACAAGAGGGTTGATCTCTAGTAGAGCTAGGTCGTACTGAGAGAACATGTTGCCAAGACCCATGAAGATCTTAACAAACTGCTTAATTTGGTCGCCTTCAAGACCTAGCTTGAACGCTAGCTCACGGCCTTGGTAAGCTTGAGGGCCTACTAGTGGATCGATAGCTGCTTTATGAATCAACTCTGGCGTTTCTTCTGCAACTTTCTCGATTTCAACACCACCTTCAGTTGAAGCCATGAATACAACTTTACGAGTTGCACGGTCAACAACCGCACCTAGGTAAAGTTCGTTAGCAATGTTTGATGCTTCTTCAACTAGGATTTTTGTTACAGGCTGGCCATTCGCGTCTGTTTGGTAAGTCACTAGGTTTTTACCTAGCCACTTTTGTGCGAACTCTTTAACGCCGTCTTTCGTATCGTGTAGCTCTACGCCACCCGCTTTACCACGTCCACCTGCGTGAACCTGACATTTAACTACTTTCTTCTCAGTAGAGATACGACCCGCCGCTTCAAAAGCTTCTTGTGGTGTATCACACGCGTAACCTTCCGGTACAGGCAAACCGAATTCTGCAAACAGCTGTTTGGCTTGGTATTCATGCAAATTCATTTTGATATTCCGTTTATTTTATTATTTCCATAACGGCGCTGTTTTAGCACTCGTCTGTAGGGTCTTCTCAAATCAATCGCGATCTATTTTCTAGTAGCTTAACGATTCAAATGAAGGCCAGACAGTTGAGCTAGTCTAGCCTTTAAAACTATCGCACGCCTAGCCAGAATGACTGACTAGACGTTTTGGCGATATTAAACGTCTAATAGCAGACGTGCTGGATCTTCTAGCAACTCTTTAATCGTCACTAGGAAGCCCACTGATTCACGACCATCGATTAAACGGTGATCGTAAGACAGCGCAAGGTACATCATCGGCAGAATTTCTACTTTGCCATCAACTGCCATTGGGCGATCTTGAATCTTGTGCATACCAAGAATCGCTGATTGTGGCGGGTTGATGATTGGCGTAGACATCAGTGAGCCAAATACACCACCGTTAGTGATAGTGAAGTTGCCCCCCATCAAGTCTTCAACCGTCAGTTTTCCATCACGGCCTTTGATGGCTAGATCTTTGATACCTTTTTCGATATCAGCGAAGCCTAGTGTGTCACAATCTTTTAGAACTGGAGTGACTAGACCGCGTGGCGTAGATACCGCCATGCTGATGTCGAAGTAGTTGTGGTAAACGATATCATCGCCATCAATCGATGCGTTGACTTCAGGGTAACGTTTCAGTGCTTCTGTCACCGCTTTCACGTAGAAAGACATAAAGCCTAAACGAATACCGTGACGCTCTTCGAACTGGTCTTTGTATTGCTTACGAAGATCCATGATTGGTTTCATGTTTACTTCGTTGAACGTCGTTAGCATTGCTGTGCTGTTTTTCGCTTCTAGAAGACGGTTGGCTACCGTCTTACGTAAACGCGTCATTGGCACACGCTTCTGGCTACGAGCAGCCGCTGGCGCATCAACAGCAGGAGCATCTGTTTTTGGTGCCGCTTTAGCGTTCGCAAGATGTGCTTCAATATCTTCACGAGTGATACGACCGCCTACACCAGTGCCTTTGACTTGGCTAGCTTCGAGGCCGTGTTCAGCAAGAAGACGACGAACTGCTGGGCTTAGTGCATCGTTGCTCTCTTCAGTTAGAGACGCTTTATGACGCTTATCTGGAGACGCTTCTGACTCTTCAGTCGTGTCCGTAGTCGGCTCACCCGCTACCGCTCCTGGCTTAATACGAGCAATCAACTGCTTAGAAAGTACTGTTGCGCCTTCTTCTTCAATAATGGCTTCCAGAATACCCGCTTCAGGTGCTGGTACTTCAAGTACTACTTTGTCTGTCTCGATATCAACCAGTACTTCATCACGCGCAACTAAGTCGCCTGGTTGTTTGTGCCATGTTGCCACTGTTGCATCAGCGACAGATTCAGGTAAATCTGGAACCAGAATTTCAATTGTCATATCTGTTTCTTCCTTTAACTTCTAGCTCTTAATCCGAAGTTTTTGTATTCACGTTAAGTGCGTCTTCAACCAACGCTTTCTGTTGTTTCAAGTGTACTGACATGTAACCTACTGCAGGTGATGCTGATGCTGGGCGACCAGCGTATTTAAGATCTGCACCTGCTGGGATGGCAGCACGGAAGTTGTGTTGGCTACAGTACCAAGCGCCTTGGTTTTGAGGCTCTTCCTGACACCAGACAAAATCTTCTACATTGGTGTATTGCTCAATGACAGCCTTAACTTCATCCAATGGGAATGGGTATAGCTGTTCAATACGAACAATCGCCACGTCATCCTGTTCATTGTTACGACGCTGCTCGAGCAGATCGAAGTAAACTTTACCAGAACAGAAAACAACGCGTTTCACCTTCGCAGCTTCTAGGTCATCAATCTCACCAATCGCCGCTTGGAATGTGCCTTCTGCTAACTCTTCAATGGTTGAAGTACATAGCGGATGACGAAGCAGAGATTTTGGAGACATAACCACAAGTGGACGGCGCATCGGTCTTACAACCTGACGACGAATCATGTGGTAAACCTGAGCCGGAGTTGAAGGAACAACAACTTGCATATTTTGTTCAGCACATAACTGAAGGTAACGTTCTAAACGAGCAGACGAGTGCTCAGGACCCTGACCTTCATAACCGTGCGGTAGTAGCATTGTTAGGCCACATAGACGTGCCCACTTCTGCTCACCAGATGAGATGAACTGGTCGATAACAACTTGTGCACCGTTAGCAAAATCACCGAACTGCGCTTCCCAAATCGTTAAGCCGCCAGGCTCAGCCGTCGCGTAACCGTACTCAAACGCAAGTACTGCTTCTTCAGATAGCACTGAGTCGAAGACCTCGAACGGACCTTGCTTATCATGAATGTTCGCTAGCGGAACAAACGTACTAGCATCATTTTGGTTATGCAGTACCGAGTGACGGTGGAAGAAAGTACCACGACCAGAATCCTGACCTGAGATACGAATACGCTTACCGTCATCAAGCAAAGTGGCGTAGGCAAGTGTTTCTGCCATACCCCAGTCAATTGCCTTCTCACCACTTAACATTGCTGTACGGTCATTGTATAGCTTGTTAACGCGGCTCTGTAGTTTGTGGCTTTCTGGATACTGACAAATACGCTGACCAAGCTCGACTAGACGACCTTTGTCAAACTCGTTTTTCCACTCAACGTCCCAGTCATGTCCAAGATATGGCGACCAGTCAACAGAGTGTAATGCCATCGGGCGCCACTCTTTAACAACCACTTCGCCGCGGTCTAGAGCGTCACGATATTCATTCACTAGCTGCGTCGCTGTATCGATCCCGAAGTCACCGCGCTCAATCAACACGTCTGCGTAAAGCTTACGTGGCGTTGGGTGCTTCTTGATCTTTTGATACATCAGTGGCTGAGTCGCATTTGGCTCATCAGCTTCGTTGTGACCGTGGCGACGGTAACAAACAAGATCGATCACCACATCGCGCTTAAATTCATTACGGTAATCAAGAGCGATACGAGTAACGAAGGCGACCGCTTCTGGGTCATCAGCGTTAACGTGGAAAATTGGCGCCTGAACCATCTTAGCGATGTCAGTACAGTACATAGTCGAACGGGTATCGTTCGGGTTTGACGTAGTGAAACCTACTTGGTTATTAACTACGATACGAACCGTACCGCCAACACGGAAACCGCGAGCTTGCGACATGTTGAAGGTTTCAGCTACAACACCCTGACCTGCGATCGCTGAGTCACCATGAATGGTAATAGGAAGCACAGTTGAACCATCAGTATCACCTAAACGATCCTGACGAGCACGAACCGAACCGATAACTACTGGGTTAACAATCTCAAGGTGAGACGGGTTGAATGCTAGCGCTAAGTGGACATCGCCACCTGGTGTTGCGAAGTCAGCAGAGAAACCTTGGTGATATTTAACATCACCCGTACCCCATGAATCGCCATGCTTACCCGCAAACTCATCAAATAGGTCTTGTGGTTTCTTACCAAGAACGTTAACCAGCATGTTAAGACGTCCGCGGTGAGCCATACCAATAACGACTTCGCGCATACCGCTCTTACCGGCATGACGGATTAACTCTTTAGTCATTGGGATTAGCGCATCACCACCTTCAAGCGAGAAACGTTTTGCACCTGGGAATTTTGCTCCTAAGTAACGCTCCAAGCCTTCCGCTGCTGTCAGCTCTTCAAGAAATTCTTGTTTTTCTTCCTTGCTGAACGTTGGTTGGCCAACGACTGATTCCAAACGCTGCTGGATCCAACGTTTTTGCTCAGTGTCAGTCATGTGCATGTATTCAGCACCAACCGAACCACAATAGATTTTGTTCAGCGAAGAGTGGATGTCTCTCAACTTCATTGTATCTTTGCCAATAGCAAAAGAACCTACGTTGAAAGTTTCTTCAAGATCATCTTGTGTAAGATTATGGAATGAAGGATCTAGCTCCGCCACTGGTGGACGTTGCCATAAACCTAAAGGGTCAAGCTGAGCCGCTTCGTGACCACGAAAGCGATAAGCATTGATTAATTGAAGTACTTTTACCTGTTTAGCGTCGACATCAGGATCACTAACTTGGACATTGTAATGCTTCGTTTCTTGAGCGAGTCGTCGGAAGTAGTCACGGACACGTGAGTGTGGTTGTTCGACCACCTCTTCTGATGGCTTAGGTAAACCATCAAAAACACGTTTCCACTCCTCACTTACCAGATCGGGATCACTTAGATACAGTTCGTAGAGGTCCTCTACATACGTTGCATTGGCGCCAGCCAAGTGTGAAGACTCGAGCCACGCCTTCATCACGCCGTTGTGCATATTTTCCCTTAACCAGTAGTTTTCACGTTTGCTTCGGTCTACGCCGAGCTATTAAGAGCCGACCTAGGATAGGTCGGCAATTTGTTGTTAATTACACCGAACGATTAACCAGCATCGTTTTGATATGACCGATAGCTTTCGTCGGATTTAGTCCTTTAGGACAAACACTTACACAATTCATGATGCCGTGGCAACGGAAAACGCTAAATGCGTCATCAAGATTTGATAGACGTTCATCTGTTGCTGTATCGCGGCTATCAATTAACCAACGGTAAGCGGCTAGTAGACCAGCTGGACCAATAAATTTGTCAGGGTTCCACCAGAAAGACGGACATGAAGTTGTACAACATGCACACATGATACATTCGTACAGACCATCTAGATGAGCACGCTCGTCAGGTGTTTGCAGATTCTCACGTGATGGCGGCAGAGCACCGTCATCAATCAAGAAAGGCTTAACTTTCGCATAGTTATCGTAGAACTGCGTCATGTCAACAATAAGATCTCGAACCACTGGCAGACCTGGTAGTGGGCGAATCACAATCTTGTCTGCTTTAAGAGCAGATAGCGGTGTGATACACGCAAGACCATTCTTACCGTTCATGTTCAGACCGTCTGAACCACATACGCCTTCACGGCATGAACGGCGGAATGAGATGCTTGGATCTTGCTCTTTCAGCAGGATCAAAGCATCCAGTAGCATCATGTCAGAACCATCTTCCACTTCAAGTGTGTAGTCTTTCATGTATGGCTTTTGGTCGACGTCCGGATTGTAGCGGTACAAAGAGAAATTCAGTTTCATATTCTTATTCTCCTTTCCTTAGTACGTACGAGCTTTCGGTGGAAACGCTTCACGGTGAACCGGTTCCATGTTTACGTCACGCTTGCTCATGCCTTCCGTTTCTGGATTGTAGATAGAGTGACATAGCCACTGCTCATCATCACGATCTGGGAAGTCAAAACGAGCGTGCGCACCGCGGCTTTCTGTACGGTAGTTTGCCGCTACAGCAGTTGCGTAAGCTGTTTCCATTAAGTTTTCTAGCTCAAGACACTCAATACGTTGCGTGTTGAACTCAGTTGACTTGTCAGCAAGGTGTGCGTTCTTCAGACGCTCACGGATTACCTTCAGCTCTTCTAGACCTTTAGCCATAGCATCGCCTTCACGGAATACCGAGAAGTTGTTCTGCATACATCTTTGTAGATCTTTACGAATTTGCGCTGGGTCTTCACCCTCAGTGCTGTTTTCCCAACGGTTGTAACGCTCTAGAGAACGTTCGATATCCGCTTCTGTCGCTGGTTTCGCTTCCGCTTGCTTCGCTAGAGTTTCACCTAGGTGCAGACCTGTTGCACGACCAAATACGACTAAGTCTAGTAGTGAGTTACCACCTAGACGGTTAGCACCGTGAACCGATACAGACGCAATCTCACCACAAGCAAATAGGCCTTGAACCTCAACGTCCGCGCCATTTGCATCTTGCTTGATTGCCTGACCAGATACCTGAGTTGGGATACCACCCATCATGTAGTGACAAGTTGGGATGACTGGAATTGGCTCTTTAACTGGGTCAACGTGTGCAAACGTACGAGACAGTTCACAAACACCAGGTAGACGTGACTCTAACGTCTCTTTACCTAGGTGATCCAGTTTCAGTTTAATGTGAGGACCCCATGGACCATCGCAGCCACGGCCTTCACGAATTTCGATCATCATTGAACGAGCAACAACGTCACGACCAGCAAGGTCTTTCGCGTTTGGTGCATAACGCTCCATAAAGCGCTCGCCATCTTTGTTTAGGAGGTAACCACCTTCACCACGACAACCTTCAGTTACAAGAACACCTGCACCAGCGATACCCGTTGGGTGGAACTGCCACATTTCCATATCTTGCATAGGTACGCCAGCACGTAGTGCCATACCAACACCATCACCCGTGTTGATGTGAGCGTTAGTTGTTGATGCGTAGATACGACCTGCACCACCCGTTGCTAGGATGGTCGCTTTAGCTTTGAAGTAACAAACTTCACCCGTTTCCATACATAGCGCTGTACAACCTAGAACAACACCATCTTCATTCTTAACAAGGTCAAGTGCATACCACTCAGAGAAAACCGTTGTTTTGTGTTTGATGTTTTGTTGGTAAAGCGTGTGTAGAAGCGCGTGACCTGTACGGTCAGCAGCCGCTGCGGTACGAGCAGCCTGCTCGCCACCAAAGTTTTTCGACTGACCGCCAAAAGGACGTTGGTAGATAGTACCGTTGTCAAAACGAGAGAAAGGTAGACCCATTTTCTCTAGTTCGATAACTGACTCAGGACCGTTCTTACACATGTACTCGATAGCGTTTTGGTCGCCGATGTAGTCTGAACCTTTAACGGTATCGTACATATGCTGTTCCCAGTGGTCTTCATGTGCGTTACCTAACGCAACCGTGATACCGCCCTGTGCTGATACCGTGTGAGAACGAGTAGGAAAAACTTTAGAAAGCAACGCACATGATAGGCCTTGCTCAGAAATTTGTAGCGCAGCACGCATGCCTGCACCACCAGCGCCGATTACAACGGCATCAAATTCGCGAACTGGAATAGACACTTACGCACCCCACAGAATAAATAGACCAGAGAAGAAGTAACCAAACAGTACAGCGATAATGCCTAACTGTAGGCCGCCACGAAGCTTAGCGCACTTGATGTAGTCAGTAAGAACTTGCCACAAGCCAATCCATGCGTGGATTAAAACACAAACTAACGCTAGCATCGTGAACACTTTAGTGAATGTGCCACCAAAGAACTGAGTCCAAGATACGTAAGAAATATCCGTGAAAGCACAGAAGCTAACCAGATAAATAGTATAAAGTGTCATGATGATCGCAGTCGCACGAATCAATAGGAAATCGTGGACACCATTACGACCAAAAGATGAAATATGTTTTACCATACCATTACCCCCGCCAATAGAGACAGAACGGCTGTAGCTGCGAATGCAACCTTAGCGCTCATTGCACCAGATTCCAGCTCTTCAAAATGACCCATATCCATCAGTAGGTGACGAACACCACCAGCGATGTGATAGGCCAAAGCCGTTAAGATGCCCCATAAGATAAACTTCACAAAGAAACCGTCTACAATATCAACAGCCTCTGCATAACCGACTGGGGAGGATAGCGAAATGGATAATAACCACAGCAAAATTCCGACAGCCACAAACGTAATCACACCGGAGACACGGTGTAAGATAGATGCGATTGCAGTGATCGGAAAGCGAATGGTCTGTAAATCTAAATTAACAGGTCTTGACTTTCTTTCTTTCACGGGCTTGCTCACTCAGCTCCATTGAGCATTTATAGTTATGAACGAATTTTGATTGCAAACCTACAAAAGTTAACATTTATTTAACAGTTGACTGCAACAATTGTCGGAGTATTTTGTAAAATAATTGTTAACAACAAGGATTAAAACTTCACCTCACACTTGTTTCAAGCCTTGAATTTATAAGGTTTCCACCAAAATTTACTGCGCCACTATACGGCTGGCAACATTCTAATACAATTGATGTAACAATTTTTGCTACACAGACCAGATTTTTAACGTTACACCTTCAAAAAATCATAACAAGTGCACACATCAGAGGAGAAAAATTGACTTTGATAACGAACACACGTACAAAAATGTCACACAAACATCCTGGACGGATTAAATAATAAACAAAGGAGATTGTTATGGCAGATAAGAAAGCTACCCTTCACGTTGAAGGTCAAGCGCCTATCGAGCTACCAATTACTGAAGGTGTTTTAGGCACACCAGTAATTGACGTTCGTAAACTGGGAGCAAACGGATTTTTCACTTTTGACCCAGGTTTTCTTGCCACTGCATCCTGTGAATCTCAAATCACCTACATCGATGGCGGCAAAGGTATTCTTTTGCACCGCGGTTACCCGATTGATCAGCTAGCTAATAATGCTGATTATTTAGAAGTATGTTACATCCTTCTTTATGGTGAAGCCCCTACACGTGAGCAATACGAGCAGTTCAAAACAACAGTCACTCGTCACACTATGGTCCATGAGCAAATCGCAAGCTTCTTCCACGGCTTCCGTCGTGATGCTCACCCAATGGCTGTAATGTGTGGTGTTGTTGGCGCATTAGCTGCTTTCTACCACGATTCACTCGACATTAATAATGACGTACACCGTGAGATCACGGCATTCCGACTATTGTCAAAAATGCCAACACTTGCGGCAATGTGTTACAAGTACTCAGTTGGTCAGCCGTTCATTTACCCACGTAATGACCTAAGCTATGCAGAGAACTTCCTACACATGATGTTCGCTAACCCATGTGAAGAGTATGAAGTTAATCCTGTTGTTGCTCGCGCAATGGACAAGATCTTCACTCTACACGCAGACCATGAACAAAACGCATCGACGTCTACTGTACGTCTAGCTGGTTCTTCAGGCGCTAACCCGTTTGCATGTATTGCGGCTGGTATCGCATCACTTTGGGGCCCTGCTCACGGCGGTGCTAACGAAGCGTGCCTGAAGATGCTTGAAGAGATCGGTAGCGTAGACAACATCCCTGAGTATGTTGCACGCGCGAAAGATAAAGATGACCCGTTCCGCCTAATGGGCTTCGGTCACCGCGTTTACAAGAACTACGATCCACGCGCAACTGTAATGCGAGAAACGTGTCACGAAGTGCTTAAAGAGCTAAACATCCAAGATCCACTGCTTGATGTAGCAATGGAACTTGAGCGTATTGCCCTTTCTGACGAATACTTCGTATCTAAGAAACTATACCCGAACGTAGATTTCTACTCAGGTATCATTCTTAAAGCGATTGGTATTCCAGTTTCTATGTTTACGGTAATCTTTGCTCTATCACGCACGATTGGCTGGATTGCACACTGGAACGAAATGCACAGCGACCCACTTAACCGTATCGGTCGTCCTCGTCAGCTTTACACAGGTGAAGTTCAACGTGAATTCTCGCCTATCCACGAGCGTGAATAAAACTGATAGTTTCTAAATAGACAAAGGGTTGATGTGAAAACATCAACCCTTTTTTATGAATTCGAGAAAGTGATGGCGAATAAAAGGTGAGTTCCATCAACGCCTCACCTCACAATAAGCTCGACTACCGAAGGGCACAGCCCATCCTTTTCCTAAACTGGATTATCAATGTCGATAAATGTCACATCTAATCCATGCTCCTGTGCCAACCATTCACCCAGAGCTTTGATCCCGTAACGTTCAGTGGCATGGTGGCCGGCAGCAAAGTAGTGCACCCCCATTTCACGAGCCGTGTAGGTCGTACGTTCAGATATCTCACCGGAAATAAACGCATCAAGTCCGAGACGAACTGCCAATTCAATGTAGTCCTGACCACCACCGGTGCACCAGCCGATGGTCTCAATGAGTTTACTGTCATCTTCAGGTGCGATGTGGAGAGGTTGGCGATTAAGCACTTTATCAATTTTATGGGCGAACTCACCACCAGACATAGGCGGGTTTAGGCGACCAAACATTGCGACAGATTGTTCATGACCTTCCATTCCCCCTTCGACCTCAATGTCGAGCAGGCGTGCAAGTTCCGAGTTGTTACCTAATTCAGGGTGAATATCTAAAGGCAGATGGTAACCCAGTAAGTTGATATCATTTTTTATCAGGCTACGAATGCGTTTCCCTTTCATGCCACGAATTGGTTCAGGTTCGCCTTTCCAGAAATAACCATGATGGACAATAATTGCATCCGCATTGAGTTCGATCGCTTTATCAATCAATGCCTGTGAAGCGGTTACGCCCGTCACGACTTTCTCAATGGTCTCTTTGCCTTCAATTTGGAGCCCGTTTGGCGCATAGTCCTTGATCAACTGCGGAGACAGCTTCTCATTCAGAATCTTTTCTAGTTTTAAGTTGTTCATTCTCTTGTCCGATCGATGACTGTTTACTTAGTTGCTTCAAAGTGTATTCCAACCATAGCAACGATACCAGCAGCTCGTTACAATAGTGCCAAACCCAAATTATCAGGTCTTTGGATGAGCCAACTCGAACGTTTCTATCACTGGATAGCGGCTGCGCCTTCACTATTTGAATTAAAAGCCCCTTTCGAGAGCCTTGAACACTTGATACCTCCCCCACTGGAAGCGAGTGAATATCGTGGTAATCCTAGACTCGGTTTTCTCTATCAATATTTGTGTACAGAACTACTCAAGCATAGCGGTCACTATCAGTTAGAAGCCGAAGAGATTCAGGTCAACCAGCCGTCAGGTCAGACGCTTGGTGCCATTGATCTCATTTTAAGCAACACTATTGAGCAACGATTGGAGCATTGGGAAGTCGCCATAAAGTTCTACCTATTGCACCAAGGTACATGGTATGGGCCGAATGCTCACGACCAACTCGATATCAAACTCAATAGAATGTTATCTCATCAACTCAAGATGAGCGCTCGTCCAGAGTTCTTAACACAGTACCCACAATATGAAGATCTGTCAGAGCACTTACTCCTGCAAGGTCGACTTTATATCAATCCTTTTTCCCCTGAAGAGGTTCCTCAACAGTGTTTAGGCTATCGATTGAATCACAGTCAGATTAGTGGCTATTGGTGTTATCAAAGTCAGTGGGAGCAGATTGGAGAGCCACTCTACCCACTTGAAAAACCACAGTGGGCCACGGGGACGGATCTATTTGATACCCCGATAGATAAACCGAACGGGCGCTTTGTGCATGCACAGAGTAAAGAAGGACAGTTTTGGTTTGTTGTGCCGGATAGTTGGCCAGGGGCGAGTAGCGAGTAGCGAGTAGCGAGTAGCGAGTAGCGAGTAGCGAGTAGCGAGTAGCGAGTAGCGAGTAGCGAGTAGCGAAAAATTAAAGGGCTGACGCTCGGCGTCAACCCTTTCTTGATACTGAAACTGCAACTTCAGACCATTGCTCGCCTTCTAGAAGGACGAAGCGTAGCCTAAGAGGCACCTTCGCTTTAAAGCCCAGCTTTAGCGAAAACCTGATTCACAATCTCTTGCGCTTCGGCTTCGATCTGTTTCAGGTGTTCTGCACCTTTAAAGCTCTCGCAATAGATTTTGTAAATATCTTCAGTACCTGACGGACGCGCTGCAAACCAGCCGTTTTCAGTCGTTACTTTAAGACCGCCAATCGCTGCGCCATTGCCCGGAGCATGAGTCAGACGCGCTGTGATAGCATCACCCGCTAAAGTCTCCGCCGTCACCATTTCAGCTGAAAGCTTCTTCAGTACCTCTTTTTGCGGGCCGTTCGCCACAGCTTGAATACGGTTGTATTCAGAAGTGCCGTGCTTAGCTGCAAGCTCTTCATAGTATTGCTGAGGATTTTTGCCAGTTACTGCGGTAATTTCAGCGGCTAGCAGACATAAAATAATGCCATCTTTGTCGGTTGACCAAGGCGTACCGTCCTTACGTAAGAAAGACGCCCCTGCACTCTCTTCACCACCAAAGCCAAACTTACCTTCGTAAAGGCCATCTACAAACCACTTAAAGCCCACAGGTACTTCGCATAGTTCACGACCTAAGTCCGCGACAACTCGGTCAATCAAGGCACTTGATACTAGCGTCTTGCCTACCGCGACATCTTTACCCCAGCCTTCACGATGACGATATAGGTAGTCAATACACACGGCTAAGAAGTGGTTCGGGTTCATTAGGCCTTTCGGTGTAACAATACCGTGGCGGTCGTAATCTGGGTCATTACCAAACGCTAAATCATACTCATCTTTAAGTGCTAAGAGGCCAGCCATCGCGTAAGGCGACGAGCAGTCCATACGTACCACGCCATCTTTATCTAGAGACATGAACTGGAACGAAGGATCAATCGCTTCACTGACCAAGGTTAAATCTAGATTGTACGCTGTTGCGATCTGACGCCAGTAATCAATGCCACTCCCCCCTAATGGATCGACACCAATTTTAAGATTCGATTTTTGAATCGCTTCCATATCGATCACATTCACTAAGTCATCGATGTATGGTTTCACAAGATCTTTTTGAATGAATAGCTCTGACGCTTTTGCTTGTGCTAACGGCATGCGTTTCACGCCTTGAAGCCCTTCAGCAATCAGTGCATTCGCACGATCTTGGATAGCCTGAGTCAGTTCACCTTCGGCAGGGCCACCATGTGTCGGGTTGTACTTAATACCACCATCTTGTGGTGGGTTATGGGAAGGCGTAATAACGATACCATCGGCTTTATCTTGGTTTACTAAATTGTGCGTCAGGATTGCATGAGAGACACCAGGTGTCGGGGTATAGCCGTTATTTTCCTGTACAATCACTTGCACACCATTGGCGACTAGCACTTCTACCACTGTCGAAAACGCAGGCTCAGAAAGTGCGTGAGTATCTTTACCCACAAAAAGTGGTCCTGTCGTTCCTTTTTCAGCACGTACTTCAGCAACAGCTTGAGCAATCGCCAGAATATGGTGCTCGTTAAAGGTCACTTTATCCGCCGTACCGCGATGGCCAGAAGTACCAAATTCAACTTTGTGTGCTGTGTTTGAAGGATTAGGTTGGAGAAGGAAGTAATTTGAAACTAACGCTGGAATATTGTGTAGATCTTGCTGCTGAGCTTTTTGTCCCGCTCGTGGGTGCATCGCCATTTTGACATCCTTTCTAAAATACAGAGAAATAAAAAAACCTCATAATACGTGAACTATATAACGCATTATGAGGTTTGAATCAGATAATTTTGATTTTTAAATCGAGTTTGTCACTTTCTCGATGAGATCTGATGGGAAACTCATTCGCGTCATAAGTTGCTCAACCATCTGTCTTTTTCGACTGGTATTATTATTGGTAATAACCCAAAAAGGTGAACCTGGAATCGCTTTTGGCTTAGTCGTATTACCGTTGGCAAGTAGGGTCTGCTCGTTATCCGCGAAGTAAACTCGCTTACGGCCTTTAACTTGCGTTGCTTCAGAGAAACCATTTGGATTAATGTGATGCAGCGTAGATAAAACAAGCATGAAGCGATCAATCGCTTTTTTAAGACCAGCAAACTCATCGGAAATAAGCAGAGAACGCATCTCTTTGACACTGTCTACTGTCTCTTCTTTAATTGCATCTTTGCTAACCACTACACCCTTTGGTTGCGTCGCTACCTGCGGTTGGCTTGCTACCGAGCTCTGTACATCCGTCATCAATAGACGGCGTAAGATATCCGAAGCACTCTCGCCAATATGCTGGGTTTGACTTGCGATGTAACGGTATAGATCCTCATCAACCTCAATTGTTTTCATTCGCTTTTCACAATCTCTATGTTTAAACTCTGGGGGATTATAGCGAGATCTTTAAAGAGACTCTACGGTTAACCGGTAACGAATAAAATAAAATGTCACATCTGCTCAACTACAAAGTCGAAGGTGAGGGTCACACCATAGTTTTGATCCACGGTTTGTTTGGTAATTTGGACAACCTTGGGCTATTGGCTCGAGATTTGCGCCAAGATCATCAAGTGGTTAGTGTCGATCTAAGAAACCATGGTCAATCGTTTCAGAGCGAAGAGCACAGTTATCCGCTCATGGCGGAGGATGTCTACCAATTACTGACATCACTGGAGTTTGAGTCCTACACTCTTATTGGTCATTCAATGGGTGGAAAAGTGGCCATGAAGGTAGCTGAAATGGCAGCAGATCGAGTTGAAAAACTGATCGTTTTAGACATGGCGCCAGTGAAATACACGCAAAACCGTCACGACAATGTTTTCCAAGGATTACAGGCTGTTACCGCGGAAAAACCAGCTAACCGCAAGCAAGCTCTCGATATCCTCGCACAACATATTGAACTCGAAGGCGTGCGACAATTTCTTGGCAAGTCCTTATACAACAACGGCACTCATCTCGCGTGGCGTTTCAATGTAGAGAGCTTATTGGCTAACTATACGGAAATACTCGGCTGGCAACCTATCGAATCCATTGACACTCCGACCCTCTTTATCAAAGGAGGAGATTCAGATTACCTCACTGGTGAACATCAACCGCTCGTCCAGCAGCAATTTCGTCACGCCAAAGCTCATGTGATCGCGAATACTGGTCACTGGCTTCATGCAGAAAAGCCAGCTGAAGTGCTGCGTGCAATACGTAAATTTATTGCTTAAAACAGAATGAGAGGTCAGTTGTGCTCTGACCGTTAACTTTAGTGAGCAACAATGGTATAGTGCGGCGCAAGTAATTTGGCACAAAGGGATTCCATGCTTTACGACTACATGAATATGCTCGAGTCTATTGGTCTCGATCTACTTTTCGCGTCTATCTTTTTCTTGATTGGTATGGCGATAAAAGATGTCTTAAAAGCGGGTAATGTTCCCCCTTTCGGTCGTCGCATTGTATGGTTAGTCCTATTTCTTGGCTGTGCTGGGTTTATTGCTAAAGGCATTATCCAGCTAAGTTGGGAAGGTGGTGGTCTAGGCTGATCAAGTCGGGTCACAACAGATAATAGTTAAAGGTAACGAATCTATGGCAAGTGTAGGCATCTTCTTTGGTAGCGACACAGGTAACACTGAAGCTGTTGCAAAGATGATTCAAAAGCAACTAGGTAAACAACTGGTTCATGTTCAAGATATTGCGAAAAGTAGCAAAGAAGACATCGATAACTTCGACCTTCTTCTTCTTGGTATCCCAACATGGTACTACGGCGAAGCGCAATGTGACTGGGACGACTTCTTTCCAGAGCTAGAGCAAATTGATTTCTCAACTAAGCTAGTTGCGATCTTTGGTTGTGGTGATCAGGAAGACTACGCAGAGTACTTCTGTGATGCAATGGGTACAGTACGTGACATTGTTGAAGCGAAAGGCGGCACTATCCTTGGCCATACTTCTACTGAAGGCTACGAATTCGAAGCATCAAAAGGTCTAGTCGAAGGCGACGACAGCCTATTCGTTGGTCTATGTATTGATGAAGATCGTCAACCAGAACTGACTGAACAGCGCGTCATCAACTGGTGTAAGCAAATCCACGAAGAGATGTGCTTAGCAGAGCTAGAAGACTAATCGCAATTCAAGTTGTTTAAAACCTCCCATTGGGAGGTTTTTTTATGCTGTCTGTTGTTCACCCTCATCCCTGAATTGGGGTTTCTTCCTCACGTATAGCTTGCGCTGCACTTCAGAAACAATGTTGCCCTGTTTATCTTTGACATAGATAACAAACTCGGGGAAACATTTCTCACCTTCCGCCGTCTGCGACAGAATGTTTTGCAATTGATCGTCTGTCACTCGAAATTCGGCAAACAGATCACTCTGGCCGGGCTTAATGAAGTTGATACTGGCTTCCTTATCCCAAACGTAATACCGTTCACCCAGAATCCCCATCAGCATCAGAGAGTAAGTTGGATCGGTTAAAGAAAAAATACTGCCACCATATTGGGTTCTGTTGGCATTTTTGTTCCACCAACGCAGCTTCAATTTCATTTTAACTTCACGAAAGTCATCACTGATCGATAGGATTTTAATGCCAGCCCCCCAAAACGGAGGCCATGAGTTGAGAGCAAATTTAACCACACCTGGCTTATAGATTTTCGCCAAAGACTTATTCATTGTTCTTCCCTAACTGTGTCTAATTGCGAATTGTTAACTGATTGTAACTGGTCGGATGTCCTTTATCAGTGACTTTGCACTAGTTTATAGAAAAATACTAGTAACCCCTTGAAGTTCGTGGTTTATTGTTGATGTCTACTACCCTATAATGATAGGAATATTGAATTCTGTTAATTACTGCAGATCATCAACAGGAAAGTATATGTCAGACAATAACCAAGCGCTCAAGGATGCTGGTCTAAAGGTAACCCTTCCTAGACTTAAGATTTTAGAAGTCCTACAGCAGCCAGACTGCCAACATATTAGCGCTGAAGATTTATATAAGAAGCTGATTGATCTAGGGGAAGAGATCGGTCTAGCTACCGTTTACCGCGTATTAAACCAATTTGATGATGCAGGTATCGTAACTCGCCACCACTTCGAAGGTGGTAAATCTGTGTTTGAACTGTCTACACAGCACCATCATGACCACTTAGTGTGTCTTGATTGCGGTGAGGTTATCGAATTTTCGGACGACGTAATTGAAGAGCGTCAGAAGGAAATTGCTGCCAAATACAACGTGACGCTAACCAACCACAGCCTATACTTGTACGGTAAGTGCAGTGATGGTACGTGCAAAGGCAATCCGGACGCGCACAAAGCTAAATAATAAAAAAGCACCCTAGGGTGCTTTTTTAACAAGCATAGTGCTCATCTCTGAAGCGAAAAAAATGCCAGTCTCAAGACTGGCATTTGTGGTCACTTTGGTTGTGATTACTGAGCTTCGATCTTCGCCCAAGTATCACGCAAACCAACGGTGCGGTTAAAGACCAACGCATCGGCTTTAGAGTCTTTAGCATCGGCGCAGAAGTAACCCATACGCTCAAACTGATAACCTTTCTCGCCCTCTGCATCCGCTAGGCTAGGCTCAACAAAGCCGTTTAGTTTTACCAATGAGTCTGGGTTAATTGTCTCAGCGAAGTTATCTGCTGCTGCTGGGTTTGGCACGGTAAACAGACGATCATACAGACGAATTTCAGCTGGTAGGCCTTTATCTGCTGATACCCAGTGAATAACACCTTTCACTTTACGACCATCCGCAGGGTTCTTACCTAGCGTTTCATTGTCGTAGCTACAGAAGATAGTTGTGATGTTACCTTCTGAATCTTTCTCTACGCGTTCCGCTTTGATCACGTAAGCACCACGCAAACGAACTTCTTTACCAAGAACTAGACGCTTGTACTTTTTGTTACCTTCTTCACGGAAGTCTTCACGTTCGATCCAAAGTTCACGAGTAAATGGCACTTCACGCTCGCCCATTTCAGGTTTGTTTGGATGGTTCGCGACAGTCAGTGACTCAATGTTACCTTCTTCGAAGTTTTCAATAACAATCTTAACAGGATCTAGCACCGCCATCGCGCGTGGTGCGTTCTCATTCAGATCATCACGAATACAAGACTCTAGTGAGCCCATTTCGATCATGTTTTCTTGCTTAGTTACACCGATACGTTTACAGAACTCACGGATTGAAGCAGGCGTGAAGCCACGACGACGTAGACCTGAGATTGTCGGCATACGCGGGTCATCCCAACCATCAACCAGTTTTTCTGTGACTAGTTGGTTCAGCTTACGCTTAGACATTACTGTGTATTCAAGATTCAGACGGCTGAACTCGTACTGACGAGGTTGGCAATCAATAGTGATGTTCTCAAGAACCCAGTCGTACAGACGGCGGTTGTCTTGGAACTCTAACGTACAGATTGAGTGTGTAATGCCTTCTAACGCATCAGAAATACAGTGCGTGAAATCGTACATTGGGTAAATGCACCATTTATTGCCTGTTTGGTGATGTTCAGCAAAACGAACACGGTAAAGCACAGGATCGCGCAGTACGATGAAAGAAGACGCTAGGTCAATCTTAGCTCGTAGACACGCCTTACCTTCCTCGAAACCGCCGTCTCGCATCTTTTCAAATAGCGCTAAGTTTTCTTCAGGAGTACGGTCACGGTACGGGCTTGGCTTACCTGGTTGAGTAAGTGTGCCACGGTACTCTCGGATCTGCTCAGGACTTAGCTCTTCAACGTACGCTAAGCCTTTGTTAATTAATTCCACTGCGTAGCCGTAAAGCTTGTCGAAATAGTCTGATGAATAACATACTTCACCATCCCACTCGAAGCCTAACCAGCTCACATCATTCTTAATTGACTCAACGTATTCAACGTCTTCTTTTTCTGGGTTTGTATCATCAAAACGAAGGTTACATTTACCCTGATAGTCCTGAGCAATACCGAAGTTCAAGCAAATTGACTTAGCGTGACCGATATGCAGATAGCCATTTGGCTCTGGCGGGAAACGAGTATGCACGCTTGTGTGTGTACCATCCGCTAAATCTTTATCGATGATCTGGCGAATGAAATTCGATGGACGAGCTTCAGCTTCACTCATCTATAGCACCTCAATTGTTGTAGTATTGTCAGAGAAATTGATCTTCGAACAGGCGTGAGCATGTTCAAAGCATATAACGACTAATGATCCACAATTCTTAATCAATACACAACTACAACCGAAGCTTTATTCGCAAATAATCCCTGTTTTATATTGATAACAGTCAAAAGCTGGTTAGCTTTTCATCGAATCCATTTTGTTTAGCTTCAAACGCAAGAAAGCCTCCCAAAGGAGGCTTTCGTCACTTACCAATTAACCAGAGGTTATTATGGAAGTTTTACATCAGATAGGTCTTCGTTAGCACCGATTGCTTTCATTTCGCCAGCAACGATTTCAGCTAGAGGACCAAGGATAACTTGAAGGTTGTTCTCACCTAGTTTCACAACACCCTTAGCACCAAGCTTCTTAAGTACAACTTCGTCAGCTACAGAGCGGTCTTTTAGAGTAAGACGTAGACGAGTGATACAAGCGTCAATTGAAGTTAGGTTGTCATGACCACCTAGAGCTTTCAGGTACTGACGTGCTAGGTCGCCGTTTTTAGCATCGCCTGCTGGAGCAGCTGACGCTTCTTCGTCGTCATCTTCACGACCTGGAGATTTCAGGTTGAATGCGCGGATAGCGAACGTGAAAGTGAAGAAGTATAGAGCACCGAAGCCTAGACCGATTAGCAGTAGAGTGAACGGTTTAGTTGCTAGACCCCAGTTCAGTACGAAGTCGATTAGACCAGCAGAGAAACCAAAGCCGTGTAGCGTACCAAACATGTTAGCAACAACTAGAGATAGACCAGTGAATACAGCGTGCATTGCGTATAGAGCTGGAGCTAGGAACACGAACATGAATTCTAGCGGCTCTGTGATACCAGTTAGGAATGAACAGAAACCTACTGAGAATAGTGCACCACCAACTTGGCTACGTTTTTCAGCTGGAGCTGCGAAGTACATAGCTAGAGCCGCACCTGGTAGACCGAACATCATTACAGGGAAGAAGCCGTTCATGAATACGCCAGCAGCTTTGTCGCCACCGAAGTAACGGTGTAGGTCACCAGACTTAACTGTTTCAGTTACTTCTTTAACAGTTGCAGTGATTTCTGGAGTTACAGCGTTAGCAAATTCAAATGTGTGAGTTTGACCAGCAACAAGAGTCTTAGCTAGAGCTGGGTCAACACAAAGCTGTTGTAGTGCAGGTAGAGCCTGACCAGCAGCTTGAGCACCAGTAACTAGAACTTCTTGACACGTACCCATACCGAACCAGAAGTATGAGTTAAGAACGTGGTGAAGACCTACAGGGATTAGCGCACGGTTAAGAGTACCGTAAACGAACTGACCAATTGCGCCAGAAGTCGAAACTGCGTGTGCAAGAGCGTCAAGACCACTTTGAATGCTTGGCCATACAACACCTGCGATTGCACCTGCAACTAGAGCGAATAGACCTGCCATGATAGGGACTAGACGTTTACCAGAGAAGAATGCCAACCACTCAGGAAGACGGGTTGCATGGAAAGCGTTGTATGAGTGACCCGCAATAATACCGCCGATGATACCACCGAAGAATGACATGTTGATGTCAGCATTAATTGTTGTTGCTGTTGCTGTTAGCACGAAGTATGCAACGGCACCAGCTAGGCCAGCAGCGCCTTGACCATCTTTAGATAGACCAATTGCGATACCAAGACCAAATAGAAGTGGTAATTGACTGAAGATTGCTCCACCCGCTTGCGCCATGAATGGAATATCTAGTAGGTCGCCTTGACCTAAACGTAGTAAGAGCGCCGCAACTGGAAGCGTTGCGATAGGAAGCATAAGAGCTTTACCTAACTTTTGCGCATATCCAAGAATATTCACCTTAAGTTCCCCCTATAGGATTTTGTTTTTGGCTGAGCTACTTTTTTTAGTCGCTCAATTTAGTCCTGCTCAGTTTATGACATTAATTTTGCTCCGCAAATTAAAACCTCATCATTTGTGATCATAATCACCAGAAACAGCCAATATCCAAGGTTTTTGCTAGCGAGATCATAAAACTTATTTTACAATCCAAAAAAATAGCATTCATTACCCGATATTCGCGGTATTCTTACATTATAGATAAGAGCTACGATTACTGTTATATAAGGCACCGCCTACATTTATCGAGCCAATATGACACGTATGTTCCACCAGCATCGACCACGGTGACTGACGTGATTTAGAAGACCCAATTGTCCGTTTGCTAAAGATATTTTGCGATCTAATTGAAGCGTACGAATAAAGTGCCACCTTGTGACGAGAAGGGCTCAATTAGTCACCTAAAAGTATTAAGAATCTAACCTATAAGGATTAGCTAACTATGTATGCGCTAACTAACTGTAAAATCTATACTGGCAGCGATGTGCTCGTTGACCATGCTGTCATCATTAACAACGATGTTATTGATTCAGTATGCCCTGTATCTGAACTTCCTCAAGGTATCGAAACTCGCGACCTAAATGGTGCTAATGTCAGCCCAGGCTTTATTGATCTACAGTTAAACGGCTGCGGCGGTGTGATGCTCAATGACGAAATCACTGCTGAAACAATGCAAATCATGCATCAAGCTAACCTAAAGTCAGGCTGTACAAGCTTCCTCCCGACTCTTATCACCTCTTCTGACGAAGATATGCGTCAAGCGGTTGCAGCAGCGCGTGAATACCACGCAAAATACCAAAACCAGTCTCTAGGTCTTCATCTTGAAGGACCGTACCTTAACGTCATGAAGAAAGGGATTCATAGCGTCGACTACATTCGCCCTTCAGATAACAATATGATTGACTTCATGTGTGACAACGCAGATGTCATTGCAAAAGTCACGTTAGCACCGGAACACAACGACTTGGCTCATATCGAGCGCCTTAAACAAGCAGGTATTGTTGTGTCTATCGGTCATACCAATGCGACGTATGCTGAAGCACGACGTGGGTTTGAGGCTGGTATTACCTTCGCAACACACCTATTCAACGCGATGACACCTATGGTTGGTCGTGAACCAGGTGTCGTCGGTGCCATTTACGACACGCCAGATGTCTATGCAGGTATCATTGCTGATGGGTTCCATGTCGACTATGCAAACATTCGAATCGCTCACAAAATTAAGGGCGAAAAATTAGTATTAGTGACCGATGCCACAGCTCCTGCAGGCGCTGACATGGATTACTTTATTTTTGTTGGTAAGAAAGTATATTACCGAGATGGTAAGTGTGTTGATGAAAATGGCACACTAGGCGGCTCAGCACTCACTATGATTGAAGCAGTACAAAATACTGTTGAGCACGTCGGTATCGCTCTGGACGAAGCACTGCGTATGGCTACTCTGTATCCTGCAAAAGCAATCGGTATGGCAGACAAACTTGGCCTTGTGAAAAAAGGTATGATTGCCAACCTGACTGTTTTTGACCGTGACTTCAACGTCCAAGCGACGGTTGTTAACGGACAATACGAGCAAAATTAAGAATGAATGGCGGACAAATAGGTAACGTAGATTTAGTAAAACAGCTAAATAGTGCAGCAGTTTATAGACTGATTGACCAGCAGGGCCCTATTTCTAGGATCCAAGTTGCAGACGTCAGTCAACTGGCTCCTGCCAGTGTTACAAAAATTACCCGCCAACTCCTCGAGCGCGGCCTAATCAAAGAGGTCGCGCAACAAGCTTCTACCGGTGGACGTCGCGCGATATCACTCACAACAGAAGTAGAGCCATTTCACTCTGTCGCGATTCGTCTAGGGCGAGATTACATTCAGTTCAGCCTTTATGATTTAGGTGCCAAAGAGCTTGCTTCAGACTACAACGAATTCTTCTACACCACCGAGGAAGAGTTGGTTGAAGGTTTGCTGTCTCACTTAAAGACTTTTATTCAAACCCATCAAACAAGCATCAATCAATTGATCGCTATTGGCGTCATTCTACCGGGTCTGGTGAATCCAGAAACCGGTGTTGTTGAATACATGCCAAACATCACTATTGATAACCTTGCACTATCGGATGTGATTGAAAAGACTTTCCATGTCCAATGCTTTGTCGGCAACGACGTGCGTGGTATGGCATTGGCAGAACATTACTTTGGTGCGAGTAAAGATTGTCAGGATTCAATCTTAGTCAGTGTTCACCGAGGAACCGGTGCAGGTATCATCGTTAATGGTCAGGTAT
Source organism: Vibrio sp. TRT 2004 (assembly GCF_050113735.1). NCBI lineage: Bacteria > Pseudomonadati > Pseudomonadota > Gammaproteobacteria > Vibrionales > Vibrionaceae > Vibrio > Vibrio sp. TRT 2004. The sequence continues at coordinate 45,057 of NZ_JBNJOH010000033.1, forward strand.
TCCTTGGCTATAATCGCAACGTAGGTGAGATTGGTCACATCCAGATCGACCCACTGGGCGAGCAATGCCAATGTGGTAATTTTGGCTGTCTTGAAACGGTTGCAGCTAACCCTGCCATCGTTGAGCGCGTAAACAAGCTGATTAAACAAGGCTATGAGTCCAGTCTGACTGCGCTTGAAACTATCCGTATATCTGATGTCTGCGAACACGCCAACCTAGGTGATGAGTTAGCAAAACAGAGTCTGGTTCGCGTGGGTAATCAACTTGGTAAAGCAATTGCAATTACCATTAACTTATTCAACCCACAAAAAGTCGTTATCGCGGGTGATATCACTCAGTGTGAAGAGATCGTCTTCCCAGCCATCCGCCGTAATGTCGAAAATCAATCTTTGACCACATTCCATAGCGGATTACCGATTGTAGCCTCTCAAATCGACAAGAAACCGACCTTAGGTGCGTTTGCTATGGTTAAGCGTGCCATGTTAAATGGCGTTTTGTTACAAAAATTGTTAGAAGATTAATCTTCTGCACCAGTAAGCAACTAATTGAGTTAGAATAACGGGCTACGAATATGTAGCCCGTTTTTTTAGGACGAAATCGCAACTATATGGAACTCATTTTAATTTCAGCCGCTTTCCTAGCTGGCTTTATTGCGCTCAAATGTAACCTACCTCCACTGGTCGGTTTTTTGTTAGCAGGCTTTGCTTTACATGCATTTGGCTATCAATCTAATGAAACCATCATCACTTTGGCCGATTTAGGAGTCACGCTACTTCTGTTTACCATTGGCTTAAAGCTCGATATTAAAACCCTACTCTCCAAAGAAATATGGGCAGGGGCAACGGTTCATAACCTACTCTCTACTGCCCTCTTCAGCGTTGTTCTGTTCTGCTTTAAGTTTCTTGGCGTAAGTTCATTAGCAGCAATGTCAATGGACCAACTGCTGCTACTTGGCTTTGCGCTCTCTTTCTCAAGTACCGTATTTGCAGTGAAATCGCTGCAAGAGAAAGGGGAAATGAACGCGACCTACGGTACCATCGCCATTGGTATCTTAGTCATGCAGGATATTTTTGCTGTTGTCTTCTTAACTGCATCAACGGGTAAACTCCCCGAGTGGTATGCTATTGGTCTATTCGCGTTACCACTTCTCAGACCTCTGTTTTACAAGATGCTTGACTGGGTAGGCCATGGTGAGATGTTGGTTCTACTTGGAATCTTCTTTGCACTCGTCGCAGGTGCGGGGTTATTCGAGTTGGTTGGAATGAAGCCAGATTTAGGCGCACTGATCCTCGGAATGCTGCTTGCTGGGCATAAAAAAGCGTCAGAGCTATCTAAATCGCTTTTCAACCTCAAAGAGCTGTTCTTAGTCTGTTTCTTCCTCAATATTGGCCTGTCAGCTCAACCAACGCTATCAGGCCTTGCGTTGGCGTTACTCTTCTTGATGCTACTGCCTCTCAAGGGCATCCTCTATTTTCTGGTACTTAACGGCTTTAAGTTCCGTGTCCGTACGTCTCTATTGGCATCATTAAGCCTATTCAACTTCAGTGAATTCGGCCTTATTGTTGGGGGACTGGCGTATAAAATGGGTTGGATGAGCAGTGACATTCTGGTTGCCTTGGCGATATCTGTATCAATTTCATTTGTCTTATCCGCCCCTATCAACCGTCACGGTCATGCATTGTATCAACGCTCTGGTCGTTGGTTGCGCGAGCACGCAGCAGAAACGCTAAACACACGTGACCAGTTAATCAACCCTGGACACGCTCAAGTACTTATCCTCGGCATGGGTCGAATTGGTACAGGTGCTTACGATGAACTGCGTAAACGTTATGGAAAAATCAGTTTAGGTATTGAAGTACGTGAAGACGCTGCACACGTTCATAAAAGCCATGGTCGAAACGTTATTGCAGGCGATGCGACCGACCCGGACTTCTGGGAGCGCATCTTAGACACCGCAAATGTTAAGCTGGTGCTATTAGCTATGCCGCACCACCAAGGTAATCAAATCGCGCTCGAACAGTTAAAGCGCCGTAACTTCCAAGGTCAAATTGCTGCGATTGCAGAGTATCCCGATCAGTTGGACGCACTCATTCAAGATGGTGTCGATGCGGCATTCAATATCTACAATGAGGCAGGCAGCGGTTTTGCCCGCCATGTTTGTGAACAATTACAACCTTCGTTCTCGAAGCATAAATAAAACTTAGGCAGCAATTTCGCTGCCTTTTTTATGCCCAGCGAACAAAAAACGACCTTTAGTGAAAATTATTCACCAAAAACATACTTTAATTAAACACCATCTAACACAATGGCTTTTTATTGATTTTTTTTATCATTGAAGGTTGATTTTTTTAATCAGAATGGCAAATTGAACTTAACAGATTAAATAAAATTTAAAGGGAAGTTGTATGTGTTCAATTTTTGGTATTTTAGACATCAAAAGTGATGCAGAAGCGCTACGTCCAGTCGCGTTGGAAATGTCTAAAAAGCTTCGCCATCGTGGCCCAGACTGGTCTGGTATCTACTCATCACCAAAAGCCATTCTTGCGCATGAGCGCCTTGCAATCGTAGGTCTAAACAGTGGTGCGCAACCTCTATACAGTCCAGACAAGAAACACATCCTTGCGGTTAACGGCGAAATCTACAACCACAAAGAGATCCGCGCTCGTTATGAAGGCAAGTACGACTTCCAAACAGACTCAGACTGTGAAGTGATCTTAGCCCTGTACCAAGATATGGGTGCTGATTTACTTGAAGAACTGAACGGTATCTTTGCGTTCGTACTGTACGATGAAGAGAAAGATCAATACCTGATTGGTCGTGACCACATCGGTATCATTCCTCTTTACCAGGGCTACGACGAGCATGGTAACTACTATGTCGCTTCAGAAATGAAAGCATTAGTGCCTGTATGTAAAACCGTGAGTGAATTTCCTCCAGGCAGTTACTACAGCAGCACAGACTCTGAGCCACAACGTTACTACATTCGTGACTGGAATGAGTACGCGGCCGTTCAAGGTAACAGCAGCAGCAAAGAAGAACTAAAAGAAGCGTTGGAAGCCGCGGTTAAACGCCAACTGATGACCGACGTTCCTTACGGTGTTCTACTCTCTGGTGGCCTCGATTCATCAATCACTTCAGCGGTCGCGAAGCGCTTTGCGGCTATGCGTATCGAAGATGATGAGAAATCAGAAGCATGGTGGCCTCAACTACACTCATTTGCGGTTGGCTTAGAAGGCGCACCAGATCTTAAAGCTGCACGTGAAGTGGCTGAAAAAATCGGTACCGTTCACCACGAAATGACTTACACCATTCAAGAAGGTCTAGATGCCATTCGTGACGTGATTTACCATATCGAGACATACGACGTAACGACGATTCGTGCATCGACACCAATGTTCTTGATGGGACGTAAGATCAAAGCGATGGGCATCAAGATGGTGCTATCAGGTGAAGGCGCGGATGAAATCTTTGGTGGCTACCTCTACTTCCACAAAGCACCAAACGCTCAAGAGTTCCACGAAGAGACAGTACGTAAACTGCTTGCACTTAATATGTTTGACTGTGCTCGTGCCAACAAGTCTCTTGCGGCTTGGGGTGTCGAAGGCCGTGTACCTTTCCTAGACAAAGAGTTCATTGATGTCGCAATGCGTCTCAACCCAGCAGACAAGATGTGCGGCAATGGTAAGATGGAAAAACATATCCTGCGTGAGTGTTTCGAACATTACCTACCAGACTCAATCGCATGGCGTCAGAAAGAGCAGTTCTCAGATGGCGTTGGCTACAGCTGGATTGACACACTAAAAGAAGTGGCTGAAGCGAAAATCACAGACCAACAAATGGAAACGGCGTCTTACCGCTTCCCATACAACACACCAACAACTAAAGAAGGCTACGTATACCGTGAGATCTTTGAAGAGTTGTTCCCTCTGCCATCAGCAGCAGAATGTGTTCCTGGCGGTCCATCGGTAGCCTGTTCTTCAGCGAAAGCGATTGAATGGGATGAGTCATTCAAAAATATGGCTGACCCTTCAGGACGTGCGGTTAAGAGCGTACATAACGACGCTTACTAAGCCAGCAGCAACTGATTCAAAGGCACCTATTTAGGTGTCTTTTTTTATTTTCAGCCCTAAACCACCTACTTCAGTAGGTGGTTATCATTCAGTGAGGCTTTGCCTGTAGTTCTACCC
>NZ_JBNJOH010000034.1:0-48064 GCF_050113735.1 Vibrio sp. TRT 2004
GAAGCGAGAAGCGAGAAGCGAGAAGCGAGAAGCGAGAAGCGAGAAGCGAGAAGCGAGAAGCGAGAAGCGAGAAAATTCTGAAAGGGCTGACAGTTCATGCCAACACTTTTCTTTAAATTCAGATAATTAGACTCAAATATTAGCCTGCACTGCCTGCAACTTTCGACTCACTCACCACCAGATCCTCTCGAAGGACGAAGTCCGTTCTCGACTCTCGGTGCGAAGCGTGCTAGTTCTCCATCGGGCGCAGCCCTCGAGTTACATCTGATCAATCCGCGCCTTAACGCTTAGTACCTTATCAGCATAACGAGGATCGGTCGCGTAGCCAGCTTGATGAATGCCACGGATAAACTCTTCATTGTTTCCGCCATGGCGAAGTGCAGTGGTGTAACGAGGGTTTTGATTGAGAAAACGAACATAGTCGTTAAAGCTCTCTTCATAACTTTGATAAGAGCGAAATGCTGCGTGTTCTTTGACTGGCACCCCTTGATGGTACTCAAGAGTTTGTGTCGCAACACGGTCACCTGACCAACTACGGTCAGCTTTAATATTGAACAGGTTATTACTGCTGCCGGCCGCGTTGTTCACCACCTTTTGGCCCCAGCCGGTTTCAAGTGCGGCTTGAGCAAGCAGCAATGAAGAATCAATGCCTAATGCACGAGCTGCTTTCTCTGCATAAGGCTTCATTGATGCGACAAACGACTCAGGCGAGTCAAATCGAGAAGGCTCTTTAGTTGCAGAAACTGCGGTTGGCGCTGAAGCGGCATTCGCTTGCTGTTGACGGATACGATCGACTCTTTCCATCATTGTCTCAAAATCAGCGTTGCGTGCGTTGGCGTTCTGGTTTTCAACCTTACCGGAAGTCAGCTGAGCGACAATCATATCGGCTAAGCCCAGAGAACCTGATGCACTCAATTCACTCGCCATCTGCTCATCCATCATCTGACGATAGAATTGTTGGTTTTGGCTATCCATCAAGCCAGACTCAAATGTGGAGTTAGCGTCACGCATTGACTTAAATAGCATGTTAGTGAAGATAGCTTCAAACTGTTTCGCGGCAGCAGCCAGCGCTTCTTTTTCACTCCCCTCATCACCTTCAACCGCTTTCTTACGCAGTTTATCTAGGTTAGCGATATCATGAATAAAACCGATGTCATTACCGTTGTTAATCATGTTCTACTCCTTAGATAACAATGAGTTGGCCTTCGATTGCACCCGCTTGTTTGAGTGCTTGAAGGATTGCCATTAAATCCGAAGGCGCAGCGCCAACTTCGTTCACCGCGCGAACGAGATCATCGAGCGTCAGACCTGGCTCAAACTTAAACATCTTGCCCTGCTCTTCAGTGACTTCAATGTCAGTATCCGGTACGACAACCGTCTCACCACCACCAAAAGCATTAGGTTGGCTAACATTGAGGTTTTCTTTAATCGCCACTGTCATGCCGCCATGTGTGACTGCCGCAGGTTTAAGTCGTACGTGCTTACCAACCACGATAGTGCCAGTGCGCGAGTTAACAATGATTTTTGCGGAGCCGTCTGCTGGGTCAAACTCAATGTTCTCAATCGCAGATAGGTAAGCAACGCGTTGTGTAACATCACGAGGTGCACGGACTTTGACGGAAGTTGCATCGACCGCCGATGCAGTTTGAGGACCGAGGAAGTTATTTACCGCATCAGCCATACGCTGTGCAGTTGTAAAATCTGATTCAAGCAAGTTAAAGGTAATGTAGTCGCCGCGGCTAAATGGCGTTGGTATTTCACGTTCGACCATCGCGCCGTTTGAAATCATACCTGCCGCCGGATTATTGCCAACAATTTTCGAACCATCCGCACCCGAGGCACTAAAACCGCTCACCACCAAATTGCCTTGCGCAACGGCATAAATTTGCCCGTCGAGACCCTTTAGCATCGTCTGCATTAAGGTACCGCCACGTAAGCTTTTTGCCGATCCAATTGAAGAGACCGTCACGTCGATGGTTTGTCCTTGCTTAGAAAATGCAGGCAGTTCAGCGGTAACGATAACGGCAGCCACGTTTTTACTTTTCGGTTTCGTACCTGGTGGCATCTGAATACCAAAGTTCTGCAACATGGCGTTAAAGCTCTGATCGGTAAAGGGAGTGGATTCTCCAGTACCTGGCAGACCTGTAACCAGACCGTAACCGACCAGTTGGTTGCTACGAACACCAGCGACCTGAGCAACGTCTTTGATGCGTGCTGCTTGCGCTGAAGTCGCGAGGACCAACAAGCTTGTAAATAGGAGAAACAACTTTTTCATGACCATACCTTTACTCTAACTCTTTGCCATCTTTACTGTCGTGCCAAAAAAGCGGCATCAGATGGATTTAGAGAGATACATTAAAGAATCGTGCCAAGAAACCTGGCTCTTGCATATCTTGCTGTGTTCCTGTACCTGAGTACTGAATTCTTGCGTTTGATATGCGGTTTGACGCAATAGTGTTGTCGTAATCAATATCATCAGGACGAATCGTTCCGCTGAGTCGGATATATTCATCGCCAGTATTAAGTGTCAACCACTTCTCACCACGTATGACCAAGTTGCCGTTCGCCAGTACTTCAATCACTTCAACTGTAATTGAACCAGAAATGCTGTTACTTTGATTTGCCGCGGCACTGCCACTGAATTTATTGTCGTTGCTTAAATTGTACGAAAAGTTGTAGTCACCAATATTAAGTTGCTGACCACCCACTTCTAGTGGATCCATCGACGCATCATTGTTTTTAGATAGATCTGCGTCAGAGCTTTTTGCCGCTTTAGTGCTTTCATCTAGCGTAACCGTGATGATGTCGCCAATACCGCGTGGTTTGGAATCGTCATATAGGCTGGTAGTTTGAGCCATGTTAAACAGCGATCCCGTTTCCGCCGCATAATGCTCTGGACGATGTGTCGGATGTATCGGTGCCCATGCAGGGTCCCCCGCAACAGGGTCAGCTCGACCGCGCAATGTATCGATAACGCCTGCGCTTTCGTCATTCGATTTGTCCCCTTCGACCGCGTCAACGGTTGTGGTTCCTTGAACGACATCAGGAGTTTCAATCGGTGGCTCAAGCATAGTACAGCCCGAAACAACTGTAAGAGCGAAAAGTGCGAGTAATCGATTCATTGCCCTATCCCTAAATTAAAGCTGCTGGTTAACAAAGCTCATCATCTTGTCTACCGCAGAGATGACTTTGGAATTCATTTCATAAACACGCTGAGCTTCGATCATATTGACCAGCTCTTCCGTCACGTTGACGTTTGATGTTTCCAACATTGACTGTCTTACTTCACCGAAACCGTCGAAACCAGGAACACCTTCTTGTGGATCACCACTCGCACCTGTCGGTAGGTATAAGTTTTGACCAATAGGTTCTAAACCACCTGGGTTGACGAAATCTACCGTCGCAATCTGACCAACCACTTGGTTATCTTGCTGGCCTCGCACGCGAACTGAGACTTCACCGTCGGTACCGATCGTGACACTAATCGCGTCCTCAGGGATGGCAATTTCTGGCTCTAAGGCGTAACCCGCACCAGAGGTGACAATAACGCCTTCATCATTGACCGTGAACTGACCGTTACGTGTATAACCGATGTTGCCATCTGGCATCAGGATCTGGAAGAAACCATCACCCTCAATCATCATATCGAGACTGTTGTTTGTTGTTTGAGTGTTACCCTGAGTGTGAACTTTTTGCGTCGCCACTACTTTAGAACCCGCGCCTAACATCAGGCCGCTTGGCAGTTCTGTGTTTTGCGATGACTGACCACCTGGCTGATTGATGTTCTGGTAGAACAAGTCTTCAAAAACGGCGCGGCTCTTTTTGTAACCTACCGTTGATGCGTTAGCCAAGTTGTTTGAAATTGTTGAAATATTGGTTTGCTGAGCGTCTAACCCAGTCTTACTTACCCATAGTGCCGGATGCATAACCTTCTCCTAAAATTTGTTAGCTCATACGAAGCAGAGAGTCAGACGCTTTGTCCATATCTTCTGCAGTGCTCATCATTTTCACTTGCATTTCAAACTGACGTTGCAAGTCAATCAGGCTAGTCATCTCGCCAATTGCATTGACGTTGCTGCCTTCAATTGCGCCTGTGAGCAGTTTTACACTGGCATCCGCTTCGTATGCCGCATTAGGATCTTTTGCACGGAACAAGCCGTTTACATCTTTGAATAGTGATTGATTATTGGTGCTAGTGAGCTTGATTCGATCAACGATTTCTATTGCATCTGCCGGAGCTCCTTGAGGAACAACCGAGATGGTGCCATCGTTGCCGATTTCAATTTTGCTGACTGGAATTGGCAGAGTAATTGGCGCACCTGCTTCACCAAGAACAAGATTGCCGTTGCCACTCACCAACATACCGTTAACGTCAACTTTTAAGTTGCCATCGCGTGTTAGGCCTTCTTTGCCAGTTTTATCGAGAACCGACATCCAGCCTTGACCTTGGATGGTAACGTCGAGATCTCGTCCTGTCGTGATCACGCTACCTTGTTGAAAATTATGTCCCGGACGTTCAGTCATGCTAAACACGCGACTTGGTAAACCATCGCCATATGCTTGCATTGAACGAGCTTGCGCCAAATCAGCACGAAAGCCCGTAGTACTGACGTTTGCCAAGTTGTTTGCTCTAAGCTGTAGCGCTTGCATATTCTGCTTGGCTCCGCTCATCGCTAGAAACAGTGCACGATCCATAATTTGCTCCAAAAATCACAATTCAGATCAATGAAAGCAACTTATGTGCCAATATTAATTTTCCTTTATTATCAATAAACTAAACTGAAAGCGGCAAAAATAGAAAGGAGTAAGAGGAGTGCATTGCCTGTTGCGGCAACAATAGCAAGCTGATGATTGCCACCAGCTTGCTAAACAGATGATTGCGAGTATCGCTAAATAGAGATTAACGAATCTGTAGGATGTTTTGTTGCGTTTGGTTATGAACTTCAAGTGAACGAGAGTTCGCTTGGAAGTTACGCTGCGCAGAGATCAAGTCGACAAGTTCTTGAGTCATATCGATGTTTGACTGTTCTAGTGTACCGCTACTGATGGTACCAAAAGAGCCTTTATTCGATTCACCCCAGATTTTATCGCCAGAGAACTGAGTCGCATCCCATTGCGTACCGCCCTTCTTATCTAAGCCTTGCTCGTTTGCGACACGAACCAGCGCCACACGACCTAAGATGATATTTTCGCCGTTTGAGTAAGTGCCAAGCACACTACCGTTCTCGTCGAAATCCACTTTGGTCAAGAAGCCAGTTGTTGCGCCATCTTCATCGAATTTGGTCAATTCAAATGGTGCCGCGAACTGTGTCGCATCTTGCAGGCCAAAAGATAAAGTTTGGTTAACGTCAGCACCATTCAGTTCAATTGGGTTTGCTCCGGTACCCAAGGCTTCAGAAACAATGTTCTGACCGCTGTTTAGGCTAGCAAGCGTACCATCGTTGTTAAACTTCATTGTGTGACCAACGTGTCCTGTTGGCGCTGTCGCATCACCGCCTAAAATATTCAATGGCTTCTCACCTGCTTTGTCAGTCACAGTGTAGTAAGTTTGCCACGTATTAGGCTGTGTTTGATCTTTCAGATAATAGGTCGTTAACTTGTACGACTGACCCATAGAGTCATAGATCGTCGAAGACGTTGAACGGTTGTATGTTTCAGGATCTGAGTAATCAAATAACGCAGGGTCTTTCAGTTCACCACCAGCAGGCAGGTTTACACCGACTTCAATGTTTGCTGTCTGCTTAGGCTTACCAAATTCTTTCGGAATGTTGATCGGTGATGGCTCGTATGAAAGTACATCGCCAGTATCTTTATTCACTTGATAACCCAGCAGGAACTCATCATTCGCTGTTACCATGTAGTTATCTTTGTTCAGGTGGAACGCACCGTTACGCGTTAACTCATTGGTGGTTGGAGAAAGACGATCTTTCGCCACCGCGAAGAAGCCTGTACCGCCGATACGTAGATCCATTGGGTTGTTAGTATAAATACTTGAACCTTCGTGAAACTGCTGAGCGACCTTAGCAGCTTGTACACCTTGACCTGGTGTCGTTTTCGCGTGTGTAAACAGTGAATTAGAGTAAACATCCCCAAACTCTGCACGTGACTCTTTAAAGCCAAATGTGTTCGCGTTGGCAATATTGTTACTGGTTGTGTTCAGATCTAACTGAGCTGCGGATAAACCGCTTAGTGCAACATATGACATTCCAAAATCTCCTATCTAGCTAGCATATCTACTTAAAGTTACGCTTTGCCAACTTCTAGTACTTCAGCAAGTCGAACTGGCGACTCAAAGCCAGCCAGATTGAGTAGTACGTTACCATCGCCTTTACCAAGGAGAACACTATTGACGTTTGCATAGGTCGAAACCTCAAACTCTTTCGCTTCTCCATCTAGCAAACCAGATGCTTTCACATTGTATTTGCCAGCCGGCAATGGGTTACCGTTTTGATCTTTGCCGTCCCATACAACTCGGTTATCGCCACCAGGCTTTGAACCGACATCGAAGGTACGAACAAGCTGCCCCATTTGATCTTCTATTCTCACCATCAAGTTATCGACGGCTTGAGGAAGTTTGATCATAGCAGCCATACTGCCGTTATCGTTTTTCACGCCAGCAGCACCTGGGACCAAGACGTCACGCCCTACTAATGAGGACGCCTGTAGCGCTTGGTTTGATGTCATCGAAGTGTTCAGTGTTTCAAACTGATTGTTCATCTTCCCGATGCCATCTACCGTCGCGAATGACGCCATTTGTGCAATCATCTGGTCATTACTGACCGGCTTAAACGGGTCTTGCTGGGCAAGTTGCTTGGTGAGCAAAGATAAGAAGTCTTCTTGCTTGAGTTCCTGCTTACCTGTTGTCTCGTTCGGCTTATTCTTGTCCTGAAGCTGTTTAAGCTGATCGATATAGGACAAGCCGCTTTGACCAACATTATTATTAATGCCTCCGGCCATACGTTACCTCCTTATCCCTATTGACCCATCTGCAGCGTACGCAGCAGCATTTGTTTGCTTGCATCTGCTAATTGAACGTTCGTTTGGTAAGAACGTGAAGCAGAAATCATGTTTGCCATTTCTTCCATCACATTGACATTAGGCTTGTAGATATAGCCCTCATCATTTGCGAGTGGGTGATCAGGGTTGTACTCCGCGGTAAGCGGTTTATCGCTTTCTATAATACCCATCACTTTCACTGGCACGGTATGGTCGCGGCCATACTTTGCCTTACTTAACTCAGCACCAAACACAGCATGACGCGCCTTATAAGTATCTTTTGCAGAGCTAGAGATACTGTCCGCGTTAGCCAAATTACTAGAGGTAGTATTTAGACGAACGGATTCAGCGCTCATGGCAGAACCAGTTACATTGAATACGTTAAATAAGCTCATCTATCTATTCCCCTTTAATTGCTTTCGTTAAGTTCTTGAATTTACTTCCTAAGAAGTCGAGTGATGCTTGGTGTCTGATTTGGTTTTGCATAAACAAGTTACGCTCTAAATCCACATCAACCGTGTTGCCATCACCGGTGTCAGGTTGTGTTGGAAGACGATACATTACTTCCCCTGTCACTTGGGTAGAGGCAGGTATGTGCCGACCATCAGTACGGCTAAGACCAATGCTTGCCCCCGAGGTTGCCGCCTGCAATGCCTTCTGGAAATCCATCCCTTTTGATTTAAAACCAGGTGTGTTCGATTGAGCAATGTTGGTGGAGATCACCTCAGCATTGCGCTCACGTACGCCCACCGTGTGCTGGTGGATACCTAATGCGTTGTCAAAAGAAATAGCCATGTTGACCTCTACTCAAAGAACTGACCGTTACTATTAAATATAAAGCAATTAGCGTACCAACTTTTAAAATCGTTCCACTGTTACTTCATTTTTTACTGAGCAATAACCACGCCAACTTTACATGTTGTTCGCAGCTAGGTGAGATTTTGGAATTACTCAATCAAAAGTATACAAGCAACTTTTGCCGTCGTACAAAAAAGCCCAGCACTATGGCTGGGCTTAATAAAACAACGCTTAACTATTTAAGCTTGTAGATGATTCCTGGATTACATCTGACCATCTCAAATCGATCCGTTAATCCGGTTAACGACTCTGATGCCCCGAGCAGCAGATAACCACCTGGATTTAGACTGTTGGCCATTTGATTAAGCACTTGAGACTTCATTTCCGGTGAGAAGTAAATCAATACGTTGCGGCAAAAAATAATGTCAAACTTACCGAGCAATGCGTAGCTATCCATTAAGTTTTGCGGTCTAAAGTTAACCAGACGCTTAACGTTATCTTTAACCTTCATTCGACCATCGCCCGCATCTTCAAAGAAAGTGCGACGGCGCTCTGGAGAAAGTCCCCTCCCCAACGCTAGGTTGTCATACACGCCTGCTCGACACATATCAAGCATGCTTGCAGAGATATCCGTCGCGGTAATCGCAACGCTAGGCAACATGCCTGGTTTGCGCTGCTGAGTCTCTATGATGGTCATCGCCATTGAATAAGGCTCTTGACCTGATGAACTCGCGGCAGACCAAATCTTAATTGGTCTTTTGTTTGCCGCGACTTCTGGCAACAACTTGTTCGCCAGTACTTCGAACGGATAGGTATCTCGAAACCAAAGCGTCTCATTTGTCGTCATCGCATCAACAGCAGCAACACGCAACTCACGATTGCGTCCCGTCACTACGTCTCTCAGCAAATCAGACAACGAAGCCAGCTTGAACTTGGTGACAAGTGGGCTTAGTCGGCTTCTTACCAGATACTGCTTACTGTCCCCAAGAACAATACCGCATTGTGACTCTAAGAAACGGCTGAAATCACGATATTCTTGATCGCTTATAGTTATTGCTGTCATTAACTTCTCTTTTTATTTTGTAAGTGCAGTTTTCACCGCATTACCAAGCTCATCGGGGTTAAATTTGGCAATAAAAGCGTTTGCCCCAACTCGTTCAACCATAGCTTGGTTAAATACACCACTAAGTGATGAGTGAAGAATAACATAAAGATCTTTCAGATCAGGATTACGGCGTACTTCCGCAGTCAATGTATAACCGTCCATTTCTGGCATCTCGATATCAGAGATAACCAGAGATATCTGATCATAAATACTGCTTTCAGATGCCATTTCCACAAGCTTTTCATAAGCCTCTTTGCCATCTTTCACAGCAACGACGTCGAAACCTAAGGAAGTAATTGCACGCTCAACTTGCTTACGTGCCACAGTAGAGTCGTCAGCAATAAGTATACGACGTACAATTTCTTTTTCCGTTTCCGCCTGCGCAATCTCTTCACCAATGGATGCGTCCATCGTTTCATCAACAGGCGCAATCTCTGCCAGTATTTTTTCTACATCGAGAATTTCTACTAACTCATTATCGATATTCGTTACAGCCGTCAGGTAGTTCGCTTTGCCTGCTCCATCTGGTGGCGGCAAAATCGCCTCCCAGTGCATATTAATAATACGCTCGACTGAAGTAACTAAGAAAGCCTGAATTGTTCGGTTAAACTCTGCAATTACAACGAACGCTTTTTCAACGTCCATTGTTGGACGGCCACCAATAGCTAAACTTAAATCAATGACTGAAACTGTATGGCCACGAATATGGGCAACCCCTTTCACTAAAGGGTGCAAGTTTGGCATTGAAGTAAGCTTAGGACACTGGAGAACCTCTTTTACTTTAAATACGTTGATTCCATAACGCTGACGCCCCATTAGGCGAAAGGTTAGGAGTTCTAATCGGTTTTGACCGACGAGTTGCGTACGCTGATTCACAGAATCAAGAATACCCGTCATAAGCTCATCTCCATCTCAAACTTTCATGCTAAAAAAGTGGTAGTCTACTGTAGGCCATGAAAAACCAGAGAAACAGAATGACATATCCTAAATCACACTTGTGCTCATTTTCCATAACTAATTGTAGAGCTTTCTATAAAAAGTTTTGTAAGTCTATCGGCTTTTTATTCTTTTTCTTTAGTTTTTCAGCGACATCCGCGACAGAAAACCAAATTGCGCAGATTCAGCAAGCAGCTGAAGAGTACATTTTGTCCACAATTGAGTGGCCTACTGGAGGTACCTTGCAGGCGACCGCTGCTAGCGTTGATAGCCGAATATTCGCTACTGACTGCCCCGCCCCGTTAGAGACTTCCTCCTCCTCTACCAATCCTAGTGCAAGTAACATCACTGTGCTCGTCGAATGTCCTGATGACAGTTGGCGAGTCTATGTACCTGTAAGATTAGTTCGTACTGGACCACAAGTCGTGCTGACCACTGCACTTTCTCGCGGGCAGCTGATCTCTGGGCAAGATGTCACTATTAATATGGTAGACTTACAACGCTTTAGGCGGCAAGGCTTTTCCGCAATTGATGCAGTTATTGGCGCAAAAGCCAAAAAAAATCTCCGTGCTGGAGAAATTCTTGAAGAACAAGATATTTGTGTAGTCTGCCGCAATGAAACCGTGACAATAAAAGCGGTGAAATCCGGTATGACAATCACAACAAAAGGCGTCGCTCTAACGGATGGCTCACATGGTGAACAGATTAGAGTGAAAAATAGTAAATCCAACCGTATAATTGAAGGGCGTGTATCTGGAATTTCGGAAGTGACGGTAATTTTTTAACTGGTTAGAAAAAAAGCTAAAGTTCTTACCCTAGTAGTCGATATTGACAGTACAAGTTCTAATTCGTAAAAGGCTCAACATATGGCAGGTATTGATAATATTCGTTCAGGGCAACCTCTTTCTACATCGACGAGGCACTCTGTACGTAACGACAGCACTCAAACGAGCGGTTCTGAATCCGCAAAGAAGTCGTCTGTCGCGCAAGATGCAGTTTCACTTAGCTCACAAGGTAAAGCGGTGGGAGAAATGCACAATCAAATGGTCAGCCAACCTAGTTTCGACAAAGCAAAGGTTGCGGCAATTAAAGAGGCTATCGCGAATGGCTCCTACTCAGTTGATCCTGAAAAACTTGCTGATAACATGATGAAGTTCGAAAAAGAATTGGGCGGATTCTAAACCAAGAGATATCTGTAAATGGCAGCACTGCAAGGACTAGTTGAATTCCAATTAAAAAATGCACAAGAACTGAGTGAAGTCCTTGTGTTGGAAAAGCACGCTATCGCTAATCGACTATCCAAAGATATTGAACAGATTGCCAAACAAAAGATTACGCTTATTGAGCAACTTCAAACGACTGATGATCGTATTCGTCGCCACCCTGAAGTAGAGACTCTTACCACCAACCCAGAGTTGAGCCCTCTGGTAGAACAGATAAGAGCGCTTATTAGCCAATGCCAACAAGCTAACGATATTAATGGTCAAGCTCTCCAGCGTGCCCAACTGAGTTTTAACAAACTCAACAATCTGATGAAACAGTCACAAGGGAAACTGGGTATGACTTATACATCTGAAGGGCAAACCAAAAATATCACCACTTTGGGCACAAATATCAAAGCCTAAAAGCATTCAATAAAAAAGCGGCAATGATTGCCGCTTTTTTTGTATCAGAGAGAATGGGTAAGTTAGAAAAGAGTTTGTTGCCTTTTTTCAGGTACTTGCTGAACTTCGCCGTAATCACGCAGCTTGTTCATTTTCTGGATATCAAGACGCAGTTCAGTGACATAACTATCCCCGACTTTGTAACTTCTGACGACTTCCGCGCCACGGATAACGCCATCTACCGCCCCGGATGTGAGCTCTGTACCTAGACGTTGGTCTTGCAAATCAGCTCGACCACTCACGCGCATGCCGTAGACCTGCTCAGCAAGTTCACGATAAGCATCGATCTTCGAAGCACGCATCGCACGTACTTGCTTCTCTTCCTCGTTACGTCCTTTCTGTTCACTAATACTGGCGTAGCCAACAGCCGTTAACCAGTCATCAGGACGCATGTTACTTAACGGCTGACAACCGACCATTATGAAAACGACAGCAAGGAGTAATAGCTTTTTCATCTCGGCTCCTACGGGCGTAAAATCACGGTATAAGGTTGGGTAATCGTTGGGTCTGAGCGAATTAATACACCATCTTGAGTACGAATACTATTAAGGGTATCAAGATCTCGACCAATTCGATCTGCGGGTAAGAAGCCTTGAGCTGTAGCGACAACAACGCGAGATTGCATCCCTACCACACGGGCGTTCACAATGACACCGCCCTCTTGGCGCAGCATTGTCCCTGTCAGTACATATTGGATATCTTGCTCTTGAGCCAGATCTTTCCAATCTCGGCTAAATGCAAAGTCACCCTGATGAGTCACTTGAATAGAGCCTGTCGTTTTAAAGTCTACAACTTTAAAACCACGACGCTGGAACTGGTGAATAAAACCTTCTGATACCGAATTACCTAGCCAGTTTGTCGCATCCATATTTTGTAGATCTACAAATGATGTGACGGCAATAGGTGTCCGTGCAGAAACACTGGTGTTAGAAACCATCAAGTCTTCGGTCATACTCTCCACAAAGAAGTCAAGAGTATGACGCGGACTCTCCATCAGCATAAACTGAGAACCCGCATAAGGTTCTTTACCATTGTATATTGGGGCATAGGCACAAGCGGTTAAAAACACCACTGGTACTAGCGTTAGCCATTTTTTCATTCTCTAATCTCCGATACATTAAGGCCTAAAATGTCGTTTCTTTTAGCTCTCTTCTAAAAGTGGAACATTCCTTGCTTTTCTAATTATGCAACTATTCAGAAAGGCAATGCCTAAATCAGCTAAGATTCAATAAGCAAAAAATGAACCAACTTGGTAAACAAACATGAAAAAATCGCTTCTGAAGCTCTTTTCAACCGTATTCATCAGCCTCATTGCTAATTCAGCGTTGGCAGGTTGGTATGAAGTGACTGGCACAGCCACTGTCGTGTCGTCCGAAGAGGTAGCTAGAATCCATGCGTTGGAAGATGCGCTCTACAAAGCCGTCCGATTCTCTGGCGCGGATATAGGCAGCATTGCAAACCTTCGTCCGCTGTTGGAAAGTGAACGCAAAGAGTACCAATTCACGAATAGTGAAGTACGTTACATCTTGGTTGAAGAGCAAAAGACACGTCGCGGAGTGATGTTTGTCAGAGCAAGAGTAGACATTTACCCATCGGCAACCAGTTGCCACGTTGAGCAGTACAAAAAGACGTTTTTGGTCGGCAACATTGCTCTTGCCTCCCCTAGCCAAGCGGTCATGGGGCAAATTTATGATGTGGGTGATGACTTTGCCAATGTTATTAACCGCCAACTGGATCAGGAATCAGCCAACTTTATCTCCGTTGGCACCACTGACTATGAAATCAGTAAAAAGTACCCAGAACGCCTTAAAATGATTGCCCAAGATACTGGCGCACAGTACATCATCGGCGGAGTGATTACGGATTTAACCGCAACCATTGAGCAAAACCTGATTAAGGACGACATTATTAATCGTCAGTTTGCTCTGGAAATGACGGTATTCGATGGTAAGACAGGTAATGAGGTTTATAACCGCAACTATCGCGAAGTCGCACGCTGGCCTTTCGCTAAAACCAGCCAAGTTGACACCAAAAGTGCTCGTTTTTGGGCTTCTACTTACGGAGATATGATGCTTCGAGTAAGCCGAAATATCATGCTCGACTTAGAATCAGAAGTGTCATGTAAAATCACGCTTCCAGAAGTGGTCGCCAAATGGGGAAATACCATTACCATGGATCTCGGTAGAATTCATGGTGTGGAACCTGGTGATAAATTGCAGTTGTGGCATACCGGTTCGTTTATCGACCAGCGTGGGCTTCCACGTAACAAAGTCACCGAAACAGACATCACTTTAACGGTCTCACGTGTTTATGAGAACGAAGCAGAACTCACCATCGATCAAGCGGAACTTGCTGGCAGCATCCAGATTGGCGATGTAATGCACAAGCTGTTGTAAAACCACCACAATGAGCTTAACTTCTGGATTGAATTCAGTATCATAGCGTTACGCTCCCGTGGCACAGCTGGATAGCGCGATCCCCTCCTAAGGGATAGGTCACAGGTTCGAATCCTGTCGGGAGCGCCACATTTAAAAGGGCTAGAAAGTTAGTAACTACTAGCCCCATTCTGTCGATGTGCAGATTGCCCTTGTCTCAATGTCGATTCAATTGACAAGTTTCACACACTTCCATTACTCAAGCTGAAACTATTCAAACTACACTCATATTTCAGCCTTGTTTTTAGCATAAGAAACCCGTACATCCTTACAAACAAACCTTCAACATTTGAATACAATCATCTAAAATATTTATTAATAAAGTTATCGATAGCGAAAGAATGAAAAAGAGTAACTTAGAGACGAACACTGGTCACCGCTTCATCTCAAAAGCTAAAACAGCCTATAAAATCCATATCCACACTCCGGACGACAAAGTTCTTCACCGCTCTGTGGGCTACATTCGTATAGGTGAAAAGAAAGGACTGAAGAAGGCCATTAAGCTTCGCAATGAGCTGGGCAGTAAAATGTGGGGAAAGTTTTGGCGTAAGTTACTGAAAGATCCTTACCTGATGACGCGATTACCTCACTCTCTGGAACCCAAGATAATTTTCAAACCCCGGCCAACAAAGGAAAATCCAGCGGCAAAAGATGAGTGCTATATTGCGGCATGGCGTAACTACGATGAGCACGGCAAACTAATTTACAAAAGTGTCGTTTGCTCAATAAAGAAACATGGCCGTTTAGCTGCCTACACAAAGACGAAAAAAGCGCTGTTAGAAGCAAACAAAGAGAACCTCGAAATTCTCGAGTTTATGGGACGATTGAATAGCATCGATCTTAAGTAATTTAAAAATAAAAGGCCTTGTTATACAACAAGGCCTTTCTTTTAGAATCACTCTTTCAATCAAATGACCTATACAGTCTTAATAACTCGGTACTGCTTACTGTTGGTATTCAAAAGCTGGTACAACAATCTCTACGCGACGATTTTGCTCTCGACCTTCACGAGTTTCGTTCGAAGCGATTGGGTTATTTTCCCCTTCACCACGTACTGTGATACGACGACTTTCAATCCCTTCATTGATCAAAACATCCGCGACAGATTGAGCTCGTTTTTCAGACAAAGTTTGGTTGTAAGCGGCTGCGCCAGTCGAATCGGTGTAGCCTGTCACCTCGACATTAGCCTGCGGGTACTGGTTCATAAACGCCACCAGTTCATCAAGAGTTGATTGGCTTTCTGGTTTTAGTTTGGTGCTATTTAGCTCAAAACTGCCTGAATCGACCAGTTTTGTTTCGAAAGTCTTAACTACAGGCGTGACAACAACCTCTTCCGTCACTGTCTCTTCGATAACAACCGCTTCTTCAGGTTGTGATTCATTGGCACCAAATTTGTAGACAAGACCAAGTGTCGCACTGTTCACTGCAGCTTTAACCAAATCATTGTTCACATCGGTCAGACGCTGGTACTCAATACGTACAGCAAAATTATTATCTGACTGAATTTCTACACCAATGGCTCCTAGGTACGAATTATCATCTTTATTACCGTACTCGACGCGAGCACCACCAAGTTTACCGTACAGAGACACATCCTCAGTCAGTGGTAAATTCAGTTTTGGAGCAAAAGTAAAAGCCTTAACCTTTTCATCAGCTAAGCCATCGGCAGTAAACTCACCAAGGTAGTCATAACCTGCTTCTAGTGACAGAAAGTCGAAAAATTCATAACCCGCTATCACACCGGCTGTCATTGAATCGTCATCACAGTCATTTGTTAGCGCAGTACACGCATCATCCAGCCATGACTTTCCAACTTTACCCCCTAGATAAAACTCTGCACTTGCACTTGCTGACGCTAGTAACAATGCCCCCGACATAACCACTGCAAACTTTTTCATGAGAACTCCCTCATCAATCACATGCTTACTTATTTCTCTAAACCGGAAACCTATTGATAAGCACATTGGCATTACCGCACACCTAATAAGTATCGATATGCAAACAATATAACAGTGGAATTATAGGTGCTTTTTCTTTCTCATATATAAGACAAAGCCCCAACCATGGGGTTGGGGCTCAATTACTAACGTTGTTATTTTAATTATTACTGCTGAACTTGGTACTCAAAGCTAGGGACGATCACTTCAACACGGCGGTTTTGCTGACGACCCTCACGAGTGTCATTTGATGCAATTGGGTTATTCTCACCTTCACCACGAACGGTAATACGAGACGCATCAATACCTTTTTGCTCAAGAGTAGACGCTACAGACTCTGCACGCTTCTCTGATACCACTTGGTTGTACTCAGCCGCACCAGATGAATCAGTGTAACCAATCACTTCTACTTTCGCTTGTGGGTAAGTATTAAGGAACTCTACCAGCTCATCCAGTTGAGAGGCGCTCTGTTGGTTTAGCTTTGTACTATTTAGTTCAAAACTACCTGTGCCTAGTAGCTGAGTCTCAAACGTCTTAGTCTCAACAACAGGCTCTGCTGGAGTCTCTTCAACGACTTCTTCAACCATCTCTTCTTCTACGACAACAACTGGTGCAGCTTCTTCATTGCTACCAAACTTGTAAACTACGCCTAGTGTCGCACTATTACCCATCGCACGAACCTGCTCATTGTTTGCATCAGTAATGGTTTGGTATTCAACTCGCACAGTCACGTTCTTATGTGAGTCAAATTCAACACCTGCGGCACCCATGTATGAAGCATCTTCTTTGTTGCCATATTTGACGTATGCACCACCAAATTTACCGTAAAGTGAGATATCGTCAGTAATCGGTAGGTTTAACTTTGGAGCTAGCGTAAATGCTTCAACTTTATCGTCATTAAGACCATCAGTTGTAAACTTACCTAGGTAGTCGTAACCACCTTCGATTGATAGAAAGTCCCACATTTCGTAACCGATGAATGCACCTGCTGTTGAAGCTTCATCATCACAATTTGCTGTCGCTGTTGTGCATGCATCATCCAACCAAGATTTACCTACTTTACCACCGACATAAAGCTCTGCCAGTGAAGGCGCTGATGCAAGAAGAAGTGATGCTGAAATTACCGCTGCTAATTTTTTCATGGTGTTTTATTCCTCAAATCTGAAAGTTGTTTAGCCTTAGTGCACATTTCCATTTACCCTTAGCAAAGCCCAAATGGAAACAGAACACGATTCATCATTTTATTTTGACTAAACCAATACTCACGGCATAAACATCTAGATCCGTAAGCGAACTCAGCGAACTATATACACATTTCCTAACATTCAAAGTGGGATTTTGTCAGCGAACTGTTAGGAAATAATCCGAAAAAAAACACGAGTCCACGTAAAGCTAGTTAGGATAAGGGATTGGTGTATGTATGAATTTCTCCAATAAAATTCAGTCAACTAGGGAACAAAAAACAAATTCTCAATAACGAGAAAATATATTGTAAGTACTCTCTCACGTCTCTCGCTCTGGTCTTTACTAGAGACAAAAAAAACCGCAGCGTAGTGCTGCGGTTTTCGAACTGGCAATAACCATTACGCGTTGGCTTCGCGCTCTGCGATGTATGCCAATGCCATTTTGATACGAGCAACACAACGCTCTTTACCGATAAGAGCCATAACTGCATCTACCGATGGAGACTGACCACCACCCGTCACCGCTACACGTAGTGGCATACCAATTTTACCCATACCAATTTCAAGCTCTTCACAAACAGCGGCAATAACACCATCTTTAATGCTTTCCGTCGTCCACTCTGTTAAAGCTTCTGCTTTTGCTAGTGCTAGCTCTAGTGGCTCTTTCGCTACACCACGTAGATGCTTTTTCGCCGCACCCGCTTCAAATTCAGAGAAGTCTTCATAGAAGTAGCGAATCTGTTCTGCTAGTTCAACAAGCGTATTGCAACGTTCACCAACAAGCTTAATTACTTCAGTAATAGCAGGACCGTTAGTCACATCTAATTTCTGCTCATCAAGATGCCATTGTAGGTGCTCTGCAACATACTCAGGTTCTGAAGTCTTAATGTAGTGGTTGTTCAACCATTGTAGTTTATCTGTGTTGAACGCAGACGCTGACTTAGACACTGCGTTTAGGCTGAATAGGTTGATCATCTCTTGTTCAGAGAAGATCTCCTGGTCACCGTGAGACCAGCCAAGACGTACCAGGTAGTTGTTTAGTGCCGCTGGTAAGTAACCCATGTCACGATATTGCATTACTGATACAGCGCCATGACGCTTAGACAGTTTCGCACCGTCATCGCCAAGAATCATTGCACAGTGAGCAAAAGTAGGTACTGGTGCACCTAGTGCTTCATAGATATTGATTTGACGAGGCGTGTTGTTGATATGGTCTTCACCACGAACAACATGAGTAATGCCCATATCCCAGTCATCAACCACAACACAGAAGTTGTATGTTGGTGAGCCGTCAGTACGACGAATAATTAGATCATCCATCTGGCTGTTGCGAATTTCGATACGGCCACGAATTTGGTCATCGAATACCACACTGCCTTCCTTAGGGTTACGGAAACGGATAACGCATGGATCGCCATCTTTAGCTGCATCGTTTGCTGCTTTAATCTTAGGGTGTTCAGCATCGTAACGAGGCATTTCTTTGTTCGCTTCTTGTTCTGCACGAATTTCATCTAGCAACTCTTTCGATGCGTAACACTTGTATGCTTTGTCTTCAGCCAGCAGTTTATCAACCATCTCGTTGTAACGATCAAAACGCTGAGTTTGGAAGTAAGGCCCTTCATTCCACTCAAGACCTAGCCATTTCATACCTTCTAGAATCGCGTCTACTGCTTCTTGCGAGTTACGCTCAAGATCCGTATCTTCAATACGCAGTACGAATTCACCACCTTGGTTTTTAGCGTATAGCCAAGAGTAAAGTGCAGTACGCGCACCACCAACGTGTAGGTAGCCTGTTGGGCTAGGAGCAAAACGAGTTTTAACCGTCATGTAAAATACCTTGATTGTCTGAATGACTGCACCACGCCTTCAATATGTGCGATGGTGCTAAAATTGCGCGTTATTTTAGCACCGATATGCAAATCTACAATCAATCGTTAATATGTTTTACCGCCCAAGAGATAAACTCTTGGCGCTCTGATGGCGTCATAGAGAGAAAATCACGCTGGATCAACTTCGATTGCACTTTTTGATCCACGTTGACAGACGCCACTGACGCGGAACTTGCCTTAATGTTTGGCTCAGTAGGTGTAACAGATATCGCCGCAATACCACCAGCCAAGTTGTAGTCGTTCAGCATCGCGTCGTAATCGTGAATCAACGCAAAAGACTGATTCACAATCTGATCCATCACGATCTGCACTGATTGTCCATTACTGGTAACTTTAACTGTTGGACTCTTTTCAAACTTACTTACCCCACGCTGATCTCGAATCGCGAAAGGCGTTTCAAACAATAGAGTTTCGTTCTGTGCGTCAAATGTGACCACCATTGGATGAGAGTTGAACTTCTTCTTGCCACCATTGCCATCAACCATTGCCGTGACTCGTAGCAATATCTGATTGTGACCATTAGCTATTTTCAGATCCCCCTTAGCCTTTTTTGGTATCTGATTGAGCTGTTGATTTACCGCTAGAATCTCTATTCGGCTATCGGTGTGAATCGTCACTTGAGCATGAGCCATACTACACATCAAAAGCACAATGGCCGCTGCAATGATTTTTTTCATTCTCTCTTCCTCACGGTTACAAGCGGAAAAAGGCGGACAAACTGTCCGCCGGGTCATAATGTATTTATTAGAATGTCCACTCAGTACCGATACGAACCATTAGGTCATCATCGTACGTAGAGTCATCTTGTTGAGTTAAACGAACAAAGGTGTATACCGAACTAAATGAGTAACCCAATTCACCACTGATAGAGGTTGAATCCATATCTTTGTTGTCTACGCCATCTTGCTTACCACTTTGGTCTGCGTAACCAACACGAATGTTTGCGTTACCAAAGAAGTAGTTCGCTTGAATCGAGTAAGCGTCGATTTCACGTTTGGTGTAACCGTAGTCACCGCCACCGTTAGTTGAGTCGTACGAACCCGTTTTATATGCACCAAGGATATTAAAGTTGTCCATTGGACGAAGTTCGAAGCCTACAAAGTATGAATCCGTATCACCGACAGAAGCCGCTTTCCCTAGTTCTTTAATATCTAGAGGGTTACCTGGTGTTGCATTGTTTGTATCAAACACGTTTTCGGTAGCACTTTCAAATACTGTACCTTTAGCCGTTTCAAACGCTGCATGTAACGTTAGCATATCAACTGGCGCCACTGTGATAGAACCACCGAAGAAGTTAGAATCTTCGTGGTTTTCACTGCCATTACCACCCGCTAGGCTGAATTTAACCATCTCACCAAACATTGGTGAATCGTAGCGTGCCATTTGGCTCTTACGGTCAAAGTGGTAACGTTCGCCGCTGCGCCATGCGCGGTCAAAAGTACGACCTAGGTTAGATGCTGAGTATGGCCAGTCAACAAGTTCATATAACGGTGTCAACATACGACCAAAACGAACCTGACCCCAATCATCGCCGCGCAGACCAACGAAAGTATCGCGGTTACCTAAATCGGCACCGTAGTCCAATACCCAACCTGACTCAACTTGAGCAAACGCAGTTACGTTATCTGTCATTGCTTTAGCCGCGCGGAAACCGATGCGAGTTTCATTTTCAAGCGCCCAACCATCATCTGGACCAGTTGCATTAGACGCGCCGTAATCTACAGCAGAGATAGACACAACGCCGTAAACCTCTACGTTAGCGTCATTCGGATCGCCTAGCATATACGCGTTAGCAGTACCAGCGGCCATGGTAGTTGCGGCGATTGCTGCGCCAAGAAGAGTCTTTTTAAAGTGAGACATAAGATTAACCCCTATTTATTTGAATTTTTCCTTGTTCCCCTCACACAAAACTAACTGGTTGTTTTGAAGGGAACTATTTATGGACGGGGTCATGGTGGCAAACTTTTTTCGCGACGAAAAAAGAATGAAAAGATAATCTGACCAGCTTCAAATCAGAAAATTATAAAATTAAGCAAATCAATTTAAATCAATAAGTTAAAGGGCAACCTCAATAAACATAAACGTCAATACTGCTTACGCGTTGCATACATGGAGCGCTTGTTCGCCAAATCTGCTGACGAGATCACTGTGATTTTTTATCTATTTACGGAACTTTATATTTCCAAAATAAAAAGTTTGAATTGTCTCGCATGCTTCCTGCCCACTAATTCACGGCAATCGGTGATTTTGACGTTTTATTTAAATACTTGACCTTACCCTTGCGGTAAGGTTTACGCTTAGCCACAGTTGAATAATTAAGGTGATGTTATGACTAAGTTTGATATCCCACTCTCTGGCTTAAACTGTATGGGCTGTGCTAGAAAAGTGGAGCGAGCAATTACGGCAGAACACCAAGTCAGCATTGATCAGTTGTCTCCCACTCACATCTCTTTAGAGACAGGCAGTTCTTTTGCCGCACTTGCAGATTCAATTGAGAAGCTAGGCTATCAGGCAGGCCACAAACATCACTTGTTCTTAACTGGACTCAATTGCGGTAAATGTGTTGCTAAGTTGGAACAAGCGCTTGAGCGGTCACCACTCAATGGATCCTTTCGTGTATCGAAAACAGAGCTAGAGCTTGTATCGCTTCACTCACAACAAGAAGTCATCCAATTGATTGAGTCATTGGGTTATCAAGCAAGTCCATTCTCCCCGCAAGTGGAAGCTGTACCCGCTGACGAAGAAATCGCCGCCCCTATAGAGAGAGAGCAACCATTACCCATTAAACACTCGGCGCACCTTCTTATATCGGGTATGACTTGTGCCAGTTGTGTCTCTTCGGTCGAGAAAGCCTTAATTTCAGTAAAAGGCGTAGAAAAAGCTCAAGTCAATCTTGCTGAACAAAGCGCAGTTATTTTTTCCAACCAACCCATTGAGGAGATCGAGACTCAGCTATTACGCTCTGTCTCTCAATCTGGTTATCAAGCCCAACTGATTGACGATCCTCAAAACCAGCAGCAAAAACAACTCGAATTGCAGCGAGCAGTTCAAACCCACCATAAGAAAAGTGCTTGGTTAGGTTTGATGATCGGTGCACCACTCATGCTGTGGGGAATCGCAGGCGGTAATATGATGATTCGCAATAGCGCAGACCAAATCGCTTGGGGCATCATTGGTGTTATCTGTTTATGGCTACTTGCGACAGCAGGAAAAACATTTTTCACTAACGCATGGCAAGCGCTCACTCACAAACGAGCGACAATGGATACCTTAGTCGCCCTAGGGACAGGTGCAGCTTGGTTATTCTCAATGTTAGTGGTCACTTTCCCCAACTGGTTTCCTGCCGCATCTAGACACGTCTACTTCGAAGCAAGCGCAATGATTATTGGCCTGATATCGCTTGGTCACTATATAGAAGCCAAAGCTAAGGCGAATACCACCCGCTCACTTCAGGCTCTGATTAATCTTCAGCCTCAGGTGGCGACTCTGGTGACGGAACAAGGCGATCGAGACATCACCATCGACGAAATTAGCCTGGGAATGAGACTGCGGGTGAAACCCGGTGAAAAAATACCTGTTGATGGCATCGTTGAGTATGGTGAATCTTATCTAGACGAGTCAATGTTGACTGGCGAGCCAATACCAGTGAATAAGCAAGTTGGGGATTCTGTATCCGCAGGAACCATTAATCAGGATGGTAGTTTAATCATTCGCGCTTCAAGTGTAGGTAGCGACACCATGTTGTCGCGCATCATCACTATGGTCCGCGAGGCTCAAAGTAGCAAACCAGCTATCGCTAAACTCGCAGACCAAATTTCTTCAATTTTCGTTCCAGTTGTAGTAGCAATTGCTCTCCTATCTGCATTGGTCTGGTTTATGGTGGGTCCGGAACCTAAAGCCAGCTACATGCTCATTGTCACTACTACCGTTCTTATTATTGCGTGTCCATGCGCATTAGGGTTGGCGACCCCGCTATCTGTAACGGTTGGTATTGGTAAAGCGGCCGAGATGGGGATCTTGATTAAAGATGCCGACGTTTTGCAGTCAGCAGGCAAAATAGATACGGTGGTCTTTGACAAAACAGGCACCTTGACTCAGGGCAAGCCAAATGTTCAAAGCATCTACGCAGTCAATGGTCATAGTGACCAGTTGCTAACGCTCACAGCTTCAATAGAACAACAGTCAGAACATCCACTTGCTAAAGCGATTGTTCAACAGGCTCATCAGCAGTCTCTACCACTGTTCGAGGTATCGGAATTTGAAAACCGCCGCGGTCAGGGAGTGCTTGCAAAAGTAGAACAACAATCTATTGCCGTTACCTCACTGGCTTATGCGCGTGAGCAAGTATGGCGTTTAGATGAGGTTGATCGTGAACTTCAACAATATCTAAACAACGCTTGGACACCGATTATTGTCGCTGAAAACTCAACTGTGATTGGCGTTATCGCCATCGCAGATCCGATAAAGCCCGATGCGAAACAAGCTGTAGAAGCACTAAAAGCCATCAATATCACGCCAATTATGCTCACTGGTGATAATTCGAGTGTCGCACAAGCCATTGCACAACAGCTGGGAATTGAGCAAGTAATCTCGCAAGTGTTGCCAGATGAGAAAGCAGGCCATATTGCTGATTTACAAAGTCAAGGCCACTGCGTTGCAATGATAGGCGATGGCGTTAACGATGCGCCAGCTCTAGCCCTTGCTAATATTGGCATCGCGATGGGGGGAGGCAGCGATATTGCCATCGAGAGTGCACAGATGACACTGCTTAACTCGTCACCACTGTCTGTTGTTCGAGCGATTGAACTCTCTAAAGCAACAGTACGTAATATGAAACAAAACTTATTTGGGGCCTTCGTCTATAACTCGCTAGGTATCCCTATTGCCGCAGGTATTCTTTATCCCAGCTTTGGCTTTTTGCTTAGCCCTGTTATTGCAGGTGCAGCGATGGCACTTTCCTCGATTACCGTAGTAAGCAACGCTAATCGTTTAAGACTTTTTAAAAGCTCGTAGAGGTTATTATGAAACGTAAATTTTTTGCCCTAGCAACACTGACTCTGATTTCTGGTCACGCATTAGCGACCGATGTACTCAACCATAAATCACCATACTGTGGCTGTTGTACTGAGTGGACGAAACATATGCAAGATGCAGGCTTTACAGTTGAAGAGAAGTTACACGAAAACATGAATCCTATTAAGCAAACGTTGGGGATTACACCTGAACTTGCTTCTTGTCATACAGCAGAAATTAATGGCTACGTATTCGAAGGTCATATTCCAGCGGAAGACATTCAAGCTTTCCTTGAAAACCCACCACGCAATGCGAAAGGACTTGCTGTTCCGGGCATGCCAATGGGTTCTCCAGGCATGGAATATGGCAATGAAAAAGACGAATATTCAGTCTACGCGTTCAACGAAAAAGGTCAGGTATTTGAGTACCGACACTATAAAGGCAACAAATAACCAAATCTGTTGAGATCATATCAACGGCGCTTAAACGTGTTCTCCACATGTTTGAGCGCCAGTTACTTTCAATAAAATCATCAATTTAGATCTAAATTAACATCAAATTTAACTACGTGTAGTTTTGTTTTTCGCATTATTTCTCATCCTCAGATAACTTCCTCTTCAGTTAACTGACGCCCAACAGTTTGGCGCTCATCCTGACTCATCTGCATCACCACAACCAAATTAAGATGCAGAGTTCACCACTTAACTACCAGATAGAATTGAGAAGAATTATGCGTAAACACCTAATTGTCGTAGCTACTGCTGCTATCGTTTCTTTACCAACTTTCGCTAACACTCCATACGTAGCTATAGAGCTTGCAAAGGGTTCATACAACACATCTGTCACGGAAGCAGAAGATAAAATGATCGCCGACAAACTTGATAATGCAGGCTCATTCGCTATCAAAGCAGGCAGCTACGTAAACGACAACGTACGTGTCTACGGTTACCTACAATACAACGGCGAAAACGAGCTAACCACTACCGATCCAATCGAAAATGATCAAGTGAAGTTCAATTTAGAAGGCTACCAATTCGGTGTGGGTTCAGATTATGTTTACCACATCGACAAGAGATTTTACGTTCTGGCTGGCGGCTCTCTGGGCTTTTACCAAAGTGAGCTAGAGACAAGTGTGACTATCTCTGGCTTTGGCACGGGTACGACGACTAGCAAAAACTCAGGACTAACTTACGGTCTTAACGCAGGCTTAGGCTATATGTTCACCGACCATTTTGGTATGGAAGCAGGCTACCGTTTCAACTACTACGCAGGTAACGAGCATAAAGTGAGCGACGAACCACTGGCTAAGTTCAGCTCTTCTAACCAAGGCTATATCAACGCGACTTACAAATTCTAATCGTTGTAAAACTCGGGGCGTTACCCCTGACGCCCCGAGTTTCTCATTATTGATACAGAGAAACTAAGTTAGCTAGGAATCTATAAGTCTCAGGAATATTTTAGTAGAATGATCGGCGTTTTTTTGTTCCCCAAATACCTCTATGAATCTTCTCGATCAGGCTAAACAAAGCGGTAAAAGCATCGCTATAGCCGACCTAATCTATGACCCTATTGATAAAACGCTGACAAATAACCAGCAAGAAATTGCTTTGGAACCACGCAATGTTGCGCTATTAGAAGTCTTGTTAGCTAATGTTGGTGAACCAACGTCCATCGAACAATTCATCGATCAGGTGTGGGGCAATCAGTATATTTCTAAAAATGTCGTCACTAATCGCATCAGTCTATTGCGTAACTTGTTCAGAGAAAATCTCCCTGACATCGATTCAACCAAGCTAATTGTGACCTACCCTAAACGTGGTTATTACATCCCAAATTGCCATGTTCAACTAATAGAGAAGTCACACACTCTTTCGCCTCTGAAAGAGGCAAACAAGAGACACTCCAAACCGTCAAAGAGGGTGACTGCCTGCACCGCTGTTATTCTCGCTTGTGTGGTTGGCCTCGCAACCCTAGTGAATACTTACTTTGATGTAAAAGTTGAGTCAAAAGGTCAAGCTTTATACGTTCCTCAAGTACGTCTGTTACTTGATCAGATATCTTATTCGCAGCCATCTACTCAGCACGAGGCACTTAAACTCAAAGTGCTTTTTCTCCATGCATACAGCCATTCTCCCTACATCCATTTGGCGAACATGCGCTCACCAAGCTACTACTTAATGAGTCTAAGCGAATATCATCATTTTCCTGGTTCAGATGCCCTGAATGATTCCGATTACAAACTCACTTTTAACCTGGTAAAGGACAAAGGCGTCAGCGATAAACTGGAAGTCATCCTGAATCATTCGGTTTCTGCACGTGTCGCATGGCGAAATCTATATACGTTGAAGACCAACAACCTGTTGGAGACGGTCAATAAAATCAATGCTGATTTAACTGAGTATTTCAAGCTACCGACGCCAATTATGCAGATCGAACACAAGCTACAAACCAGTCTTAGTCAAATTACTGATAGTGATTTTGACCGCCTGGCAGATCAGCCGATGAGCGGAGCTGAAATCAGTTTCTATACTCGAGAATTACTGTTCAGTGCCCAGTCGCCAGACGCTCTGAGAAAGTGGATCAATAAAGTAAAACAAACCACGCTAACACCGTCTCCAGAATTACATATGCTACTAGCATTACTCACTTATCGCGCTGGAGACATTGAAAAAAGCCTACAGATGCTGCAAAGAGAGTATGTAGCGGAAATACCGAGCAACGCTTTGATCTTGTTGCTTCAAGCAAATATTAGCCGTAAAAAACGTAACATAGATGAATACTTGAGCAACTACCTAAAGGCAACAGCGGCTCTAACAAGTAGTGTACCTGCCAAGCAAGTTTTGGCTCACTATACGAGTGAAAACAGGCCGGCTGCCTGCTTAGATTTATGGAAAAATGCGCTCTCAAACATTGACTATATCCAAATGCCAGACAGCATTCTTTGGCAGGCAGTGGAACGATTTTGCTCGCCTTTAGATGGCGCATAGATGGCAAAGCCCAGTATAGGATGCACAAAAAAAGCTGCCACCGGCAGCCCTTTTAGAATCAGTTAGCGCGCATTAACCTTGAGTAACTAATTGCGTCATCATCTCAATATGCAAGTCATCGTCATTGAGGCAAGGAATATAGGTAAATGTTTCACCACCATTCTCGGTGAAAATCTCACAACACTGCTCAGCCAGTTCTTCCAGTGTTTCCAAACAATCGACAGAAAATGCAGGCGCAAGAATATCGAGCTTTTTAATCCCTTTACTCGGTAGTGTTTCCAAGGTCTTGTCCGTATAGGGCTGTAGCCACTCTTCACGACCAAAACGAGACTGATAGGTCATACCGATTTGATTGGGTGCTAATCCTAACTCACGTGCAAGTAGCGTCGTGGTGACATCGCAATGCTGTGGGTAGATATCACCATTATCCGCATAGCGCTTAGGAATTCCATGGTAAGAACACAGCAGATAGTCACCTTTGCCGTTCTCTTGCCAAGAACGTTTTACGCTCTCTGCCAACGCTTTGATGTACAAAGGATGATCATGATAATCACGAATGAAGCGATAACTTGGTACAACGGGCATCTTTTTAAATGCTTTGGTCAATCCATCCGAGACTGCCGCCGTCGTTGTACCTGAATACTGAGGGTATAAAGGCAGGACAATCACCTGTTCAACACCTTGCTCAAGTAGAGCTTCCAAACCTGTTTGCAAGCTCGGGTTGCCATACGTCATACCAATTTCAACAGGCATATCAATTGAAGTTTTTAGCTTCTCTGCTTGTCTTTTCGAATAGACCATTAACGGTGAGCCCTGCTCCATCCAAACTGACTGATACAACTTGGCTACTTTAGGTGCGCGAACAGGCAAGATAACACCATGCAAAATTGGACACCATAACCAGCGAGTCATATCGACCACTCGTTTGTCATGGAGGAACTGACCCAAAAACTGCTTTACTGCAGGGGACGTTGCTTCATCAGGGGTACCAAGGTTGACCAATAATACACCTTGTCTCTTATTGTTTTGCATAGCTTCCTATCAATCCTAAAAGGGATATTTACGTAAATAAGATCTTGATAGATCAACGAATAAACATAAAAAAAGCGACCCAACTTGGGTCGCTTTAACTATAACAAATTTTCAAAATTCGCTGTTAGCTATTTATGCTAGCGCTTTCTCGATATCAGCACTGACTTCAGCAACTTGCTTAGTACCATCGAATTTAAGGTATTTAGTGTTACCCGCTTCTGCTTCTTTACCGTAGTACTCGATTAGTGGCGCAGTTTGATCATGGTAGACACCAAGACGAGCACGTACTGTCTCTTCTTTGTCGTCGTCACGAACAACAAGGTCTTCACCCGTTACGTCATCTTTACCTTCAACTTTAGGCGGGTTGTAAACAACGTGGTAAGTACGGCCAGAAGCAAGGTGAGCACGACGGCCAGCCATACGCTCTACAATCACGTCATCAGCAACGTCAAATTCGATAACGTAATCGACCGCTACACCCATTTCTTTTAGACCATCAGCCTGAGGAATAGTGCGTGGGAAGCCATCTAGTAGGAAACCTTTTTCGCAGTCATCTTGAGCGATGCGCTCTTTGATTAGACCAAGGATGATTTCATCAGAAACTAGCTGACCAGCGTCAATAACAGCTTTAGCTTGCTTACCAAGCTCTGTACCTGCTTTGATAGCAGCACGTAGCATGTCACCAGTAGAGATTTGCGGAACACCGTATTTTTCCATGATGAAATTTGCTTGTGTGCCTTTACCTGCACCTGGAGCACCTAGAAGAATGATGCGCATGTTGAATCCTCTTAAGATAATGATGATTTATACCGAAGCTCACTATGGTGTCGTAAATCACACAGCCTTAGCTCACGGTAAGTTTCGGTATAACTGTTATTACAAGTTAACAATAAAACAGGCGTGCACATTACACGCCCGCTCGTTTGGTTTCAAGAATGCATTCTATCATACAATTTAAAACCAAAGCGCGAATTACGACTAAAGAATGCTTAAACACTCACATTTGCCGCTTATTTAACGCGCTTCATTCACAATTAAAGCAATTAAGCTAAAAAGCCCGCAAGATGCGAGCTTTTTACCAATTTTCAGCTATTAGCCCTTAGTCAAAAGCGCATTAATTGCACCTAAGAATTGAGATGGATCTTCCATTGAGCCACGCTCAGCTAACATCGCTTGACCAAGTAGAAGTTCAACCCAACGGCCAAAGGCTTCTTCGTCTGCTTCATCAGCCATACGCTTAACCAAGGTATGTTCAGGGTTAATTTCGAAGATGTACTTCACTTCTGGCGCAGCTTGACCTGCGGCTTCCAGCAGTTTGGCCATCTGCGTACCCATTTCAAAGTCGTCAGTCACTACAACGGCTGGCGTTGTTGCTAGCTTAAAGGTGGTACGAACCTCCTTAACACGATCACCTAAGTACTCTTTAGTACGTTCAACGACTGACTTGAACTCTTCTTCGGTTTCTTTGTGTTTCTCTTTCTCAGCTTCATCTTCAAACTTGCTAAGATCTAGCCCCGCCTTTGTGATCGACTGGAACTGTTTACCATCAAATTCGGTGAGGTAGTTCATCAGCCACTCATCAATACGGTCAAACATTAGAATGACTTCGATGCCTTTAGAACGGAACTGTTCTAAGTGTGGGCTATTCTTAGCCGCTGCATAACTATCCGCTGTTAAGTAGTAGATCTTATCTTGGCCTTCTTTCATGCGCTCAACGTATGACGCAAGGCTAACAGTCTGTTCAGAAGAGTCCACCTCCGTCGAAGCAAAACGCAACAAGGCCGCAATTTTTTCCTTATTGCTGAAGTCTTCTGCTGGGCCTTCTTTTAGGACCAAGCCAAACTCTTTCCAGAATGATTGATACTTTTCTTCATCATTCTTAGCCATGCGCTCTAGCATCGTTAGAACACGCTTAGTACAAGCATTGCGCAGAGACTGAGTCACTTTGTTGTCTTGTAGGATTTCACGCGATACGTTGAGTGGCAGATCGTTGGAGTCTATCAGGCCGCGTACGAAACGTAGGTACGATGGCATAAACTGCTCTGCGTCATCCATAATGAATACGCGCTGTACATACAATTTCAGACCAGACTTGTGGTCACGGTTCATCATATCCCAAGGTGCTTTCGCAGGGATATAAAGTAAGCTGGTGTAGTCGTTTTTACCCTCAACACGGTTGTGGCTCCATGTTAGAGGATCGGCAAAATCGTGAGAAACGTGCTTGTAGAACTCTTGATACTCTTCTTCAGAAATATCGGATTTATTGCGAGTCCAAAGTGCTTGAGCCTTATTGATCTGCTCCCATTTTTTCTCACCTGTTTCTTTACCTTCATCATCACGAACTGACGTTTGAATCGCAACAGGAATACCAATGTGATCGGAATACTTGCTGATCACTTCACGCAGACGCCATTCGTTTAGGAACTCTTTACCTTCTTCTCGCATATGAAGAACGACATCTGTACCGCGAGTTTCTTTGGTGATGTTTTCGATGGTGTACTCACCTTCACCCGCTGAGTGCCATTGAACGGCTTGGTCACTCGCTAGGCCAGCTGCGCGAGTGCGAACCGTGACGGCATCAGCAACGATGAATGCAGAGTAAAAGCCGACACCGAATTGACCAATTAACTGAGAGTCTTTCGATTGATCTTCTGATAGCTTAGAGAAAAACTCCGCTGTGCCAGATTTCGCGATGGTGCCCAGATGCTCGATGACATCCTCACGGCTCATACCAATACCGTTGTCTGAGATCGTTAAGGTATTCGCTTCTTCATTAAAGGAAAGTTTTACGCCAAGTTCAGCGTCACCTTGGTACAAGTCTGGATTTGACAGTGCTTGAAAGCGCAGTTTGTCAGAAGCGTCAGACGCATTAGAAATCAGCTCGCGAAGGAAAATCTCTTTGTTTGAATAAAGAGAATGAATCATCAAATGAAGTAATTGTTTTACCTCAGACTGAAAACCGCGAGTTTCTTTGTTTTGTGTTACTGTTTCGCTCATGATAACTCCATAAGTTCTTTAGTTATCAAGCCACTACCCTAATCAAAAAAAGAGTAATTTGGCCCAAATCTGTCAGTTAACATGAGGGTGATAAATGTAAATTCAAGGTCAAGAATCATAAAAACAGTGTTTTTTTATCTCAATCTTTACTATCCTTGCACTCTCTAAAAATCAAAAAATCTAAACTAGAGTAATTTTGGACTAGTCTTAGAAAGCGCCTTACTTGAATAACTGTCTGAAACTTAAATTAAATGGCCATCATTAATGAGTAATATAGGTACTAAGTTTAATCTTGCGAACAGATTTACTTTTGATCCCAATACAAACTCCCTCACAGACAAGGAATGCGAAAACGAACTGATTCGTTTAGGGAGCAACGAAAGCCGGATTCTTCTTTTACTTTGTGAAAAACCGAGTGAAATCGTCTCGCGTAATGATTTACACGATTTCGTATGGCGTAAACAAGGCTTCGAAGTCGATGATTCAAGCCTAACGCAAGCCATTTCTACACTACGTAAGCTTCTCAAAGACTCAACAAAGTCACCAATGTTCGTTAAAACGGTGCCAAAACGCGGTTACCAGCTAATCTGCTCGGTAGAACGTACAACACCATTGATGAGTGGTGTTAACGAAGTTGAACAGCCTGCTGTTGCAATGGAAGACGTAGAAATACCTCTTCAGCATGCTTCTGAACCTGTAATTGATACTGAGCTTCTTTCTACAGAACCTCAATTAGAAGCACCTATTCCAGCGCCTGAAGTAACGAAGTCTTCAAGCTTAATGGCTAAGGTGTTGGTCGCACTCGCTCTGCTACTGCCACTGTGCGTTGTTTTATTTACTAACCCGAGTGAATCAAAATTCCGTCAACTTGCTGTTTATGACAATACTCCGGTTAAAACGCCACTCAATCATCCTGATTTAAGTCGCTGGTA
Organism: Vibrio sp. TRT 2004; assembly: GCF_050113735.1. Classification (NCBI taxonomy): domain Bacteria; kingdom Pseudomonadati; phylum Pseudomonadota; class Gammaproteobacteria; order Vibrionales; family Vibrionaceae; genus Vibrio; species Vibrio sp. TRT 2004. The sequence continues at coordinate 31,906 of NZ_JBNJOH010000034.1, forward strand.
CCCGTCAATTGAGCAATGTGTGAAAAAGTACAATGAAACACATACTAACGAGCTTGCGCCAGTCGAAGTCATTGCCACAGGTGGTCAGAATAATCAGTTGGTTCTCAACTACATTCATTCTCTGGATAACTCAGGCGAGAACGTGACATTACGTATCTTCGCTGAGCAACAAGATCTCAGTAAAGTTTGCCAATAGGAACCACCAAGATGAATCAGAAAATTGCAGCAGGCCTACTTATTCTGTCAGCGGTATTTAGTGGTTGGCTTTACTGGGGAAGTGACCTCAAAGTAGAGCAAGTGCTAACTTCAAATGAGTGGCAGTCAAAAATGGTTACTGTTATCGCGGCAAAGATTCCCGATGACTCAGTGGGTCCTTTACGTAAAGCGAATGTCGTCTCTAACGTTAAGTATCTACCAAACAATACTTATATTCGTGTAGCGACAGTACGTCTCTATGGTAACGACACTGAAAATGAAAGCATTATCAACATTTCAGAGACAGGCCATTGGGACATCAGCGATAACTACTTACTCGTCTCTCCGACCGAGTTTAAAGATGTCTCTTCGGCGCAAAGTAAAGACTTTACCGAAGATCAGCTAAGTCTGATTACTCAGCTGTTTAAAATGGACGCACAGCAAAGTCGCCGTATCGATATTGTGAATGATAAAACATTACTTCTGACTAGCTTAAGTCACGGTTCTACGGTACTTTTCACCAACTAAACAATAAAGTAAAAGGGGCATGACGCCCCCTTTTTTCTAAGCATCACATGGATTGGACAAACACTGTTGGCCTATTTGTTGGCTCTCTGATTGCTAACACTCTCGCCTCACTCTCTGGCGGAGGCGCTGGACTACTTCAGTTCCCATTACTGATATTCTTAGGTCTACCTTTCTCGATTGCTCTAGCAACCCATAAGATAGCCAGCGTTGCGCTCGGCATTGGGGCCGCCTATACCCATATCAAACACAAAAGCTTTAGCTACAAGGTTGCGTTATATCTGGTTATCGTCGGTAGCTTAGGCGTCATTATCGGTGCGAATATTGTCCTTCTCATCCCAGAGCAAATCGCGGAAACCGCTCTCGGTCTGATGATACTCGCTCTAGGAATCTACTCTCGATTTAAGCCACAACTCGGCCAGCAAGAGATCCAACGCAACCGTCATCACTTTGGCTGGGCGCTAGGTGGAATTGGTATGATGGTCATCGGCGTTATCAACGGTTCGCTGACTGCGGGTTCAGGTCTCTTAGTGACCATTTTTCTTGTTCGTTGGTTTGGATACAGCTATAAACAAGCCGTTGCGTTAACCATGTTGTGTGTTGGTTTATTCTGGAATGGGATTGGGGGTGTCGCTATGGTTCACGCTGGAGCTCCCGTTTACTGGCCTTGGTTACCCGCTTTGCTGTTAGGCTCGTTTATTGGTGGTGGGCTGGGTGCCTACCTGACGACCCGTGTGAACAATCGCGCAATCAAGCAGTGTTTCGAGCTGCTTACCTTTGCTGTCGGCATTAAATTAATTATCTAGAGGGAAGGACCATGCAAAAAGCCAATATTAATATCTACTACTGTCGTCAGTGTAACTGGATGCTCCGTTCAACTTGGCTCAGTCAGGAGTTACTGCATACCTTTAGTGAAGAGATTGAGTCACTCACTCTTCACCCTGATACAGGCGGGCGATTTGAGATCCACTGCAATGGAAAGATGATTTGGGAACGTAAGCGCGATGGCGGTTTTCCGGAAGCTAAAGTGCTTAAACAACGCGTCAGGGATCTGATCGACCCTGAGCGCGATCTTGGTCATTCTGATTCTAAGTAACGACGTTCAACTAACATCAACTGCGCCATTAACGTGGCGCTATCGTTGTTTGCATCATCACTTGATTGTCAAATGTCATGACTTTCAACTGAGAGTCGTCAAGCATGCCATAGCTTGCTGCGTAACCTTGCCGAGGAAAGGTTGCAGAACCAGGATTAAAGATATACTGATCGCCATCTAACTCAGCAGCCGGAATATGGCTGTGCCCGTGAACAATCACATCTCCAACCTTTAGTGGCGGTCGATTAGCAGCGTTGTATAGGTGACCATGCGTTACAAATAGGCGTTGACCGCTTTCCAACATAACCCAGGCGTAATCCATCATCATGGGAAACGAAAGCAGCATCTGATCCACTTCACTATCACAATTTCCGCGAACAGCAATGATTTGCTTAGCATACTGATTAAGCCGTTCACTCACTTGCTGTGGGTTATATCCTTCTGGTACAGGGTTGCGGGGACCATGATTTAACGTGTCCCCCAGCAAAAATAAGGTTTGCGCACCAGATTGCTCAAACGCATCCAAGACAAGTTCGGTTGCAGGCAAAGAACCATGCAGGTCAGAGGCAAAAAAGAGTTTCACGACATCATCTCCTCAAAAATACGCTGCAGATTCTACTCCCTGAGACCCAATTAGTCATCTCTAACCATGCCGTTTATCACTATGTTATTGTAGCTGACCATACCTACCACTTTGCCTTGTTCAATAACGGGAGCACGGCTGATACCAAAACGTTCAAACAAGCGAGCGCAATACTTCACATTCATGTCAGGAGAAACAGACAACGCGGGTTTGGTCATGATTTCGTAAATATTGGTTCGTTCTGGAGAACGATTCTGAGCGAGCACCTTCTTGGCTATGTCATTCATCAACACTACGCCGTACTCATCTTCATCGTTACGTTTGTCGACCACCAGCGCTTTCACTTCATGGCTGCGCGCTAGTTGAATACCCTCTTTAACGGTAGTTAAGCCATCCACAATGACATAGTTGCTAGTCATTACATCACGCACTCTGACTTTCACATGCTCTGTCATATCTCATCCTCCACAACTTTTGTTAGTTTCTCGACCTGATGGGCGACACCCACCGCATCTTCAATATCGATCTGAATCGCAATCCCCTGTCCGGACTCCTGATCAAACTCCCCCACCTCATTAATCGTCTCCAAGATGTGTCTTGATAAGTGTTCCTCGACGACAAAAAGTAGTACGTCCTTTTGGACATCCAGAGTCAGACCAAAAAAGGTTCTTTTCTGGTTAAGCCCTTCACCACGAGCATTATTTATCACTGTCGCCCCTGTTGCCCCAGCCTTTCGAGCGGCGTCCAGCACAACATCTGTTTTACTATCTTCAACAAATGCAACGAGTAATTTAAAGCGCATTTTCTTTGTCCTCCTGCTCAGTACCTTTGTTGAGCCACTGAGTGATTTGTGCGTATCCCATGACCGAGATCATCGGAAATAAACTAGCAAAAGCAATTAGTCCAAACCCATCTATCATTGGACTTCGTCCCGGTACGGTTGAAGCAAGCCCTAACCCTAACGCTGCCACTAAAGGAACGGTAACCGTGGATGTCGTCACCCCGCCTGAATCGTAGGCGAGGGGAATGATTAATTGGGGTGCGTAGAAGGTTTGGATAACGACAATGATGTAACCAGCAATGATGTAATAGTGAATTGGGTCTCCAACAACAATGCGATAGCTTCCCAACGCAATACCAAATGCAACCCCTAGCGCAACAGCAATTCTCAAACCGTTGACGCTAATACTGCCCCCCGAGACCTGATTGGCTTTTATAGCCACCGCGATTAAAGAGGGTTCGGCTATGGTCGTGCTAAAGCCGATAAAGAATGCGAACAAATAGACCCAGTAGTAGTCGAACCACTCAATTTTCTCGCCAACCGAAACACGAAACTCAGCAATAAAATTTGGCTCAGTTAGCTGGGTTGCCATGGTTTCACCCAGCGGGAATAAGGCAAAATCAAGGCCGATAAGAAACAGCGACAATCCAAGAATGACATAGAAGAAGCCCAAAATGACCTTAGGCAAGTTGTTAACTGGTCGTCTCAATACCGCAAACTGAAAACCAAATATAATCGTCGCAATCGGTACTACATCACTGATGGTACCGATGAAAACGTCAATAAAGTGGGACCATTCGATCATGCGATCACCATTCCGTAGACCATCACGAACATCATGGGAAGTAGCGATGCAAACGCAATTAAACCGAATCCATCAATCATCGGATTGCGTCCTTTAATCGCTGATGCAAGCCCAACCCCTAAAGCCGTAACCAAAGGTACAGTAATCGTAGAAGTGGTCACACCGCCAGAGTCATAGGCAACGCCAATAATGCTTTGAGGCGCAAACATAGTCAGAACCACGACTCCAATGTAACCACCGATGATCATGTATTGAATCGGCCAACCTTTCAGAATTCGAAGTACACCAAGTAAAATCGCGATACCGACAGAAAGCGCAACGGTGTAACGCAATCCATTCGCGTAATCTTCCATCGCTTGCTCTTGGTGGGCAATCATACCTCCTTCAGCGGCCACTTCTGCGGCTTCATCAGCAACAGCGGTAAGTGCAGGCTCTGCGACGGTAGTACCAAAACCTAAACAAAAAGCGAAAGCCAGCAACCAAAATACACTGCCTTTGCGAGCAAATGCCTGAGCCATCGTCTCCCCTATAGGAAAGAGCCCCATTTCCAAACCAAAGATGAAGAAGGTCAGACCGAACACCACCAACACTAAGCCAAATAGGATCGAAACTAAGTTCGGTAAGGGTTCCTGTAATACCACCAGTTGAAAGAAAGCAATTACAACCACAATAGGCATTAAATCCCTGAGACTTCCAAGTAGCGCCTTAGCTAACGCTATCATTGCCTGCACATAACCTCCTGTCCGTCGGTGCTATATCCCTACTTATTAGCATGGCAAACAAATACGACTTCGGCTGTGACTGCCCCTACGTAGAGGAATAGAAAGGTAACAAAATGTTAAAATTGTGATATTGATACATGTGATCACTTTTCATGCTAAGTCGCTATAATTAGTAACAATAGTTGTCTATGGTAAAACCTAATTTAGGTTGCCATGAATCATAAAAGGATAAGGAATGAAGGTACTGCTCACAGGTGGGACAGGTTTTATTGGCCGAGAACTCCTCAAACACTTAACCACCCATGAGATTGTACTGCTTACTCGCGACCCCAAAAGGGCAAAAGAGAGACTCAGCCACACCGATATGGGCAACGTGACCTACGTAACGACCTTAGATCGCTTTCAACATCTCAACGATTTTGATGCGGTAATTAACTTAGCCGGTGAACCTATCGCGGATAAACGTTGGAGTAAAACGCAGAAAGACATTATTTGTGACAGTCGCTGGTCATTAACAGAGCATTTAGTTGAATTGATTCATGCCAGCACAAATCCCCCTGACGTATTGATCAGCGGTTCTGCGGTGGGCTATTACGGCGATCAGCAAGAACACCCTTTCGATGAGTCTTTGCACGTCTCCGATCGTGGATTTCCTCACCATGTGTGTAGCAAGTGGGAACAAATAGCCAATCGCGCGCGTTCCGAAATGACGCGTGTCTGTATTCTTCGCACTGGTGTCGTACTATCCCCGCAAGGCGGTGCACTGCTTAAGATGCTACCACCCTATCGATTTGGTTTAGGTGGCCCTCTAGGGAGTGGACGCCAGTATATTCCTTGGATTCATATGCTAGACATGGTGAGAGGAATCATCTATTTACTCGAAACCCCTCACGCACACGGTGAGTTTAACTTCTGTGCACCACATCCGGTGACAAACAAGCTGTTTAGTCAGACTCTAGCCAAAACCTTAAAGCGCCCTCACCTATTACGAACACCTAAATGGTTGATGTCCTTAGCGATGGGTGAAAGCTCCGTGTTGTTGTTTGACAGTATTCGAGCCAAACCTAAAAAGTTGACTGAGCTGGGTTTTCATTTTAGCTATTCACGTATTGAGCCAGCGCTAAAAAATCTGTTACAACACCAAGAGTAATCCAGTACTCTAAAATTCACTATCGCTCAACTAATTACTTGAAATGCAAAAATCCATTCTCATTACCGGTTGCTCAACAGGCATCGGGTATACGTGCGCCCATGCCTTACACAAGCGTGGTTATCAAGTCATCGCCTCTTGTCGTAAACAAGCTGACGTTGATAGGTTACGCTCCGAAGGACTGACTTGTCTGCAACTTGATCTCAATGACAGCAACAGCATCAAGCTCGCCGTCAAACAAACTCTCGAGCTAACCAATGGGAAGCTCGACGCGTTATTCAATAATGGAGCGTATGGTCAACCGGGAGCGTTGGAAGATCTACCTACTGACGGGTTACGTGAACAATTCGAGAGTAACTTTTTCGGTTGGCATCAGCTAGTGTGTGAAATCTTACCCACAATGCGCCGCCAAGGTTCAGGAAGAATCATTCAGAACAGCTCCGTGCTCGGATTTGCAGCCATGAAGTACCGAGGTGCTTACAACGCCTCTAAATTCGCACTTGAAGGTTGGAGTGATACATTACGTTTAGAACTCAAAGGCAGTAACATTCATATCAGTCTTATTGAACCCGGCCCTATCGAAACTCAATTTCGAGCCAATGCCTTAAAGGCATTCCAGCGCTGGATTACCATTGAATCAAGTGTCCATAACGAGCAATATCAGCAACAAATGTCTCGCCTTGATAGCCAAAGTTCAAACAATGCTTTTGTCTTGCCAGCCGACGCATGTGTTGGTCCTCTCATCCATGCCCTTGAATCAAACAAACCAAAGATTCGTTATCGGATTACTACCCCGACTAAAGTTTTTGCCGTCCTCAAACGGATTCTGCCCACTCGGCTGTTGGATAAAATATTGTGGCATGCCGCGTAAAATAACTAACGCGGTTGTCATGATTTCGTAACATTGAGACGCTATATTGAAGCTTGGGGAAACCCTTATACAGATTTTGCCAATGCTACATTATTCGGAATAACTCAATGTCTTTAATACAGTTAAACTGGCTAAGTGTAGGAGTTGCACTAACGTTGTTTATCGTTTTATAGACACCCTTCGCTTGCCCATTTGGGAAATACGAACACCGCCTACACTAGGCGGTGTTCTTGTTTTCGTCACGAGATATTTCAACTCGTTAACTTGAACTCAGCCTGTCACGCCCATATCTTGTCTATACAGACCATGTTGCAAGGAAACCTTACATGCAATCACCATTTATTGTTGAGCTCAATGAGCAGAACTTCCGCCAAGTACTTGAAGAATCGATGCAAACACCTGTGCTTATTCACTTCTGGGCGCCAATGAGCCAAGAGAGTTCACAAGTGATACCTGAACTGCAAACACTTGCCCAACAATATAACGGCGCATTTACTCTGGCACTGCTTAACTGTGAGCAAGAACAGATGATTGCAAGTCAGTTTGGCGTTCAAGCCTTGCCTACGATTGCACTGTTTATGAATGGTCAACCCGTTGATGGACTGGGCGGCCCTCAGCCGATTTCAACAATCCAAGAGATGCTGACTAAACACCTGCCAAGCCAAGACGAACGCAACCTACAACAAGCATTTGAGTGGATCCAAACAGGTAACCATGCACAAGCGCTACCGCTATTAGAATCATTAGATGCAGCGATTCAACAAAAAGGCGACGTTAAGTTGGCTCTTGCAGATTGCTACATTGAAGGAAAAGATTACCAGCAAGCGAGAGCACTGCTTGACCACATCCCCCTTGAATACCAAGACAACTACTACAAAGGCTTAATTGCCAAACTCGACCTGCAAGCCCAAGCTGCAAATAGCCCTGAGATCCAGTTGCTGGAACAAGCATTAGAAGCAGATCCAAACGATTTAAAGCTCACCAACGAACTCGCGCTCAGCTACCATCAGGTGAACAGAGATGAAGAGGCGCTTGAATTGTTAATGTCAGCACTAAAGGGCAACCTGAATGCCCTTGATGGTGAAATTAAAAAATCATTTATGGATATTCTTGCTGCTTTGGGACAGGGAAATGCAATCGCCAGTAAATACCGCCGACAATTGTATTCAATGCTATATTAGTGCCTTCTAAATCATAAACTTAAAGCCGGTCATTCCGGCTTTTATTTTGTCAAAACTCGCCTTTAGGTCTCACTTATGCCATTGTTTCAGTCGTTCAATTAAGCAACAATTATAAAACGACTCTCATAAGGAACTCTAATATGGCTATTGATTCATTGATTACTATTGGCGTCTTCATCATCGTCGCCATTGCCCTAGTGGTGGCAGGAGTAAAAACTGTCCCTCAAGGCAATAACTGGACGGTTGAGCGCTTTGGACGTTATACACATACCCTAAAGCCAGGTCTTAACTTAATCATTCCGTTAATCGATCAAGTTGGACATAAAATCAACATGATGGAACGAGTGTTGGATATCCCCGCACAAGAGGTCATCTCCAAAGATAACGCCAATGTCACTATTGATGCCGTTTGTTTCGTTCAAGTCATTGATGCCTCGCAGGCTGCCTATGAAGTTAACGACCTCGAACATGCCATTCGTAATTTAACCCTAACAAACATCCGTACGGTGCTAGGCTCAATGGAACTCGATGAGATGCTTAGCCAGCGCGACATGATCAACACCAAGTTACTGGCAATCGTTGATGAAGCAACCAATCCTTGGGGTGTAAAAGTAACCCGTATTGAAATCAAAGACGTACAACCACCCGCCGATCTAACCGCAGCGATGAACGCGCAAATGAAAGCAGAGCGTAACAAACGCGCTGAAGTACTTGAAGCTGAAGGGGTTCGACAAGCAGAAATCTTGCGTGCAGAAGGTCATAAACAATCTGAGATTCTTAAAGCTGAAGGCGACAAACAAGCCGCTATACTTCAAGCAGAAGCTCGTGAGCGTGCTGCCGAAGCGGAGGCTCGTGCGACCACAATGGTTTCTGAAGCGATCGCCAAAGGAGACATGCAAGCCGTCAATTACTTCATTGCTCAAGGTTATACCGAGGCGTTAAAATCAATTGGTCAGGCAGAAAACGGTAAGATTATCATGTTGCCTCTCGAAGCCGCTGGCTTGATGGGTTCGATCGCTGGTATCGCTGAAATGTTTAATCACAACAAACCTACAGACAAATAGAGGTTCAATTGCTGGAATTACTTGAAACTGTTAACTACTGGCATTGGCTGGCCTTGGGGCTTGTGCTGCTCGCTTTTGAACTGCTCGGCACCGCTGGCTACTTACTTTGGTTAGGCCTGTCCGCAATGGTGGTTGGGGCTCTGCTGACTTTGATACCCATGAGTTGGCAGTTGCAGTGGGTCTCGTTTGGCGTATTTTCCTTGGTAACCACATGGCTATGGTGGCGCAGGCAATTTAGATCAGATCGCGCATCCGACGACAACCGCGAACTCAACCAAAAAAGTAAGCAGTTAGTAGGTCAAACTTTTGTCCTTGATGAAGATTTCCCTGCGGGTAAAGGTCGAGTAAAAGTGGGTGATACGACTTGGACAGCTCGATCTGAGGTCAGTATAGGTGCAGGTCATTGGGTCGAGATAGTCAAAATAGATGGTATTGTTTTAACTATTAAGGCTAAACCACTGAACAAAAATGATCTAATACCCTAAAAAAGGAGCTATATAGCTCCCTTTTTACCAACTATAGGTCGAGTAGTTTTTTTATTATCGCTTTACGTTCCTCTCGATCAGCTTTTTCGTACCAATAACCAAACATTTCTGCCTCTTTGCTCTTACCAAAAAGCTCTGTATTTGACTCTGAACGATTTGCAACAGCCCAATTTACGGCCTTTTGCTGTTCATCCGCTTTCATTTGTTCAAACCAATATTGGGACATTTCCAATGCTTTAGATTGCGGTTCAAAGTCCATAGCCTGATTTGTTACTATAGCGGGACTGCTGACCACCTTTTTGTCGGCCAATGTACCGTTGCTACCACTATTAACCAATGCCTCAATGTATTTCGCTGGAACAGAAAAGGTAAATATAGAGTTCTTAGATGCTGCAACATCAAATACTAAGTCCTCACCGAGTGATTCCATAAAAAGGGACTGGTCTACCGGAAACTTCAGATATTGGGTTGTGGTGCAGATATCACTGCATGTCTCTGCCGAAGATGCGTAAGATTCAAGGTCTACTTTTAAATTGTTTTCACTAAAGTTGACATAGCTAAACTGAGAATAATTTTTGAAGTACTGTAGCTCCATAGTAATGAATGAAGCTGGAGCGCTTTGGTTTTCATATGGAGCTACATAGTTAAATTCTAAGGTTGATTTGACTAACTGACCACCTTGAATATCAATGGTTTGAGGTGTAAGCGTTTTTCCAGTAACTATCTGATATGTTTGTTTACTTTCAATACGTTTTACCGCATCTGAAAAATCACTATTCGCGTCCAAAGTGGTACAACCAACTAATACGAAAGGAAAAGAAATCAATAATGCTTTATTCATAGAAATCACCTTGGAATTGCTTTACTACATCAAGAACGTTGTTCGTATTTACGGCGACAAAGTAAACAACAAACGCCGGCCAAAATGACCGGCGTGCATTATTTACTCAAACTCGAATTAGAAGCCGTATTCTAGACCCACACGTACAACGAATGTCTCTGAGTTTTTACCATCTGACTTAATGTCGCGTTGAGCAACACGAACGTAAGGAACGAAGCCATTATGGACGTACATTAGCTGACCTGAAACGATGCTATCTTCGTCATTCTGCTTAACACCTGCTTTCTCTGACTCCATGTTTGCAGCGTAGCCTAGTTTAAAGCCCCATGGACCATTCCAGTACTGACCAATAACAGAGTAAGAAGCCTGTTCAGATGTTACACCTGAAGTAGTTTTAGATTCACCCGCTTTATACGCAGCAGCTAAACCAAAGCCAGCTGGTAGTGAAGCTTCGAAACCAACAATATAACCGAAGGTGTCTGCATTAACTGCGTCCGCAGCTTCGGCAGTTTGGTAGTCTGAACCCTGAGTCACATCTTGATCATCGTAATCTTTACAACCAGTTGGAGATGCACAGTACGCCCACGCCTCATCAACTTTTGCTGAAACTGAACGATCTTGCTCACTTTCTAAACCAGCATGAATTGTGAAGCTATCAGCTAGTTTGTAATGAAGGTTAGCACCGTAAAAATAATTATCTTTCGCAGAAGAATCACCGCGACCTGTCGCTAGGGCAAATGTGAAGCCGTTGTAATCCGCCGAGTCGTAACGAGCCATATCACCTTGACGGTCACGGTTAAACTTAACGTCACCACCCCAGTCGAAAGCAGCACCTAGACCTGGGTTTGAGTATGGCCAGTCAACGATTTCATACATAGGTGTCAACATACGACCGAAACGAACTTTACCCCAGTCACCTTGCAAACCTAGGAATGTATCACGGTTGCCAAGTGTTGCACCTGTACCGTTTTCACCAACATAACCTGATTCGATTTGCATGAAAACATTTACGTTATCAAACATATCTTTGCTAGCACGGAAACCGATACGTGATTCGTTTTCGTAGTCATAGCCAGTACTTTTATCTGTTACGGCACCAGTGCTCATGTTTGTTTCATCTGTGTCATAGTTAACAACAGAAATTGCCGCAACACCGTAAGCTTGAACGTTGAAATCAGAAATAATACCTACTTGAGATGTCTCTGCTGCCATAGCGCTAGTTGAAGCGAATGCTACTGCAGCACCAAGAAGAGTACGTTTAAACATTTTGTCCATGGAAAAACTCCTAAAAATGGATATAGCTGTCTTATTTTTTTCTCACCTTAAGTTGGCCGCCGAAGGGAGAAATCATTTCCTATCTGAGAGCTGCAAGTTAGTCATTAATTGTTAGCCCTCTATTTCCTGCATACACACCGTGTATCCATGGCTACAGACTAACTTCGCGGCAAAAAACATCAATCAGAACTTAATTTTCATATAAAAAAATATGACCAGCTACAAAGTTTTATCAAACGAGTGATCTAGATCGACAATAAGCATACACCGTTAATCAAAAGACAAATTAAAATATAAAAAACAGGCACTTACACATAAAAAGTCAAAAATCACATTGAAGTGCATCGCATTTTTTTGTCAAAAGAAGATAAATTTCAATTTTATTGACCAGCTTCACAGACGCAAAAATACGCCCAACCTAGACAAAAAAGCCCTATTAATTACAAACAAAAAAAAAGCCACCATAACGGTGGCTTTCATCATTTTTTCCAGTGTTACATTAAGGCAATTAAGTCTGCTTCTGTGCGAATTTCCACACCCAGTTCCTGCGCCTTCGCGAGCTTAGAGCCGGCGTTGTCGCCAGCAAAAAGAATATCCGTTTTCTTAGACACACTACCGGTCACTTTTGCGCCAAGCCCCTCTAAGGCGGCTTTTGCATCCGTTCGCGTTAGCTGCGACAACGAACCAGTTAATACAACTATCTTGCCAGCCAAAGGTTGAGGGGCACTTGAGTCTTTCGCTTCAATATCTGGCCAATGAACACCTTGAGCACGCAGTTCATCTATCACCAGTTTGTTTTTATCCTGAGCAAAAAAAGCCGTGATATGACTCGCAACAATACCACCAATATCTTGAACTTCGATAAGTTCTTCATGACTCGCCGATTGCACCGCTTCCAATGATTTGAAATGTTGAGCTAGGTTTGCCGCCGTTGCCTCACCTACTTCACGGATCCCCAACGAATATAGGAATCGAGGCAAGGTGGTGGCTTTGGCTTTAGATAACGCATCCACTACATTTTGCGCCGATTTGGGCCCCATTCGATCGAGCACGGTTATCACACCAGCAGAAAGTTTAAACAGATCAGCAGGAGTTTCGACCATCTCGCGATCCACAAGTTGCTCGATGACCTTTTCACCTAAACCATCGACATCAAGCGCCTTTCTCGATACGAAGTGTTTAAGTGCTTCCTTACGTTGAGCCTGACACACTAAGCCGCCGCTACAGCGAGCAACAGCTTCACCTTCGACACGCTCAACAGCGGAGCCACATACTGGACAAAGAGTTGGAAACACGATCTCTTGAGCGTTTTGCGGACGGCGGTCTAAAACAATTGAGACAATCTGTGGAATAACATCGCCAGCTCGGCGAATGACAACACTATCACCAATTTTTACGCCTAGACGAGCGATTTCATCCGCGTTATGCAAAGTGGCATTGCTGACCGTAACACCACCGACAAAGACAGGTTCTAGTTTTGCTACTGGCGTAATGGCGCCAGTGCGTCCAACTTGGAACTCAACATCATTTAAAAGAGTAATTTCTTCTTGCGCAGGAAACTTGTAAGCAATGGCCCAGCGTGGAGCTCTAGCGACGAAGCCTAGTTGCTCTTGGATAGCAATATCATCCACTTTGATTACAACGCCATCAATTTCATACGGCAGTTGATCTCGGCGATTGAGAATATCGCGATAGTAATCCTTAACTTGATCGAGATTTGCTACCCGTCGAGTTTCTGGACACATCGGCAGCCCCCAGCCTTTTAATCGGAGAAATCGCTCGTAATGACTTTCTGATAATGACGTCCCCTCTACCACGCCCACGCTGTAGGCATAAAAGCTCAACGGGCGCTTAGCCGTAATGCGAGAATCAAGCTGACGTAAACTACCCGCTGCGGCATTGCGAGGATTAACAAAGACTTTGTCACCTTTCTTTAGTGCCTGTTCATTGAGCTTGGCAAAACCTTCTTTAGGCATAAACACTTCACCACGCACCTCAAGTCGCTCCGGCCAGCCTTCTCCTTGCAACTTCAAAGGGATCGCTTTAATCGTGCGCACATTTTCCGTGATGTTTTCTCCTGTGGCACCATCACCGCGAGTTGCCGCTTGGACAAATAGACCATTGACGTAGAGAAGACTCACCGCCAAGCCATCAAGCTTAGGCTCACAACAAAATGTGTCTATCTGAGTACCAGTGAGTCGATCAGACATACGCTTGTTAAACGCGTCAAGTTCGCCATCATCGAATGCGTTGTCGAGAGATAGCATTGGGATCTCATGGCTGACAGAATCAAAGCCATCTAATGGAGCACCGCCAACACGCTGGCTTGGAGAGTCAAGTGTTACTAGGTCAGGATGCTGGGCCTCAATGTCCATCAGCTCGCGCATCAAGCGATCATACTCGGCATCTGGAATTTCGGGACTATCCTCTACGTAATACTTTACACCGTGATAATGCAGGCTTTCACGTAACTGGTTTAGTTTTTCTTGAATCTGTTGCGACATAACTAACTCTGATTTTTATCTAGTTTGAATTACAGACCGCATTGATATGCAGTACGGCAATTTAGTTGCCATGAAGTATGACCATGCCAGTACAAGTTATCAATAGCCTCAAGCTGTAATCAAAAATAATAAAGGCTCCATTTAGGAGCCTTAAAATTGCGGTTCGTGGTAACACCACTACGCTGTAGCGGCGGCCTTAAACTTTTGGATTTGAGCTTTGTAAGCATCGATACGATTTGGCGTCATTAAGTTTCTCGCATCGTCGAGTACATTCGCACCAAGATCGTCAGCAATTTGCTGTGCCGTTTTTAGCATCAGTTTGAAGTTTGGATCTGGGTCACCGTAACATGGTAGTGTCATAAAGAACGAGATGCCTTTTGTAGAAAACTCTGCTGGATCATCATGCTGCAACGTCCCTGGCTGCATCATATTGGCAACGCTAAATAACACTTTTCCAGTCCCAGAAAGATCTGCATGTCGGTGGAAAATATCCATCTCACCGTAAATTAGGCCATTCTGCTGCATACTTTCAAACAGTTTAGTGCCAATAAAAGGCTCATCACCCGAGCAGTGCACATTAAGCACAATCACTTCTAATGGTGCTTCTTCAACACGGTCTGCTTCTTTAACTTCTAAAGCTTCAGACTCGGCAGCTATTTCGATGCTCGTGTCGCCAATCGGTTCAATCTCATCCAACACTTGAGTTGAAATGGATGGTACCTCCAGCTCTAGCTCGTCTTCTCTCTTAGCAGGTTGCACAGGCTCTGCTTGCTCAAGATCTTGATAACTATCAATCAACGGATCCGCTATCACTTCTTCCTGCGCAACAAATCCCGGCTCTTTACGCTCTTTTTTGATAATCTCGAAATCGTCTTCTGGAGCAAAGGCTCGTTCAGGTACTACGTCCGACTCTTCATTTTCGACATCTAACTTACCAAGTGGCTTACTTCCAAACTTGGTCTTACCTTCTTTTTTACTTGTCCATAAACCATGGAACAAAAGAGCGGCAATCGCTAATGCTCCAACAATTATGAGTACAAATCGCAGTTCCTGCATGTTTAGCTCTCATTTGTTCAATAAGACAATGCGATAACATTGCTTAGATTGAATCTGTTTAAACCTATATCTAAGTTACTCTACCAAAACTCTGGCCCGTTTTAGAACAACTTAATGTTAGAAGTTCTGATAATGTTGTGATTTTGAACACGCTTTTTTCTTGATAAGATAGAATACGTTCGTTTTTAAACCACTAAAAATCACTATGAATACACATATTCGACAGCGTTCTGGATTTGGCTATTTCTTTCATGGCTTGGAATTGGCGCTCACTCCTGGCATTCGCCAGTTTGTTGTTTTACCTCTGTTGGCCAATGTCCTACTGGTCGGTGGTGCCCTATTTTATCTTTTCTCTCACCTAGATATGTGGATTGAGCAGTTGCTAGGGCAATTGCCAGAGTTTCTTTCTTGGTTGAGCTACCTTTTATGGCCTTTGCTTGTGTTAACTATACTGGCTACGTTTTCATACTTTTTTAGTACTCTAGCAAACTTCATCGCCGCTCCCTTTAATGGGCTGCTGGCTGAAAAAGTAGAAGTTTACCTCACTGGACAAAAAGTTAATGACGATGGAATGCTGGCGGTAGTGAAAGATACACCAAGGATCCTTGCGCGTGAATGGCGCAAGTTGGTCTATGTCCTGCCAAAGGCAATTGGTTTATTTTTGCTCCTGCTCATCCCAGCTCTAGGCCAAACAATGGGTCCGATACTCTGGTTTATATTTACAGCTTGGATTTTAGCGATTCAGTATTGTGACTACCCGTTTGACAATCACAAAGTCTCCTTTAACGAGATGCGTTACAATTTGAAACAAAAACAAGGGAAGGCATATAGCTTTGGCGCACTGGTGTCGGTATTTACGACGATTCCTATCTTAAACCTTATTGTTATGCCTATTGCCGTATGCGGTGCCACGTCGATGTGGGTGGCGGAGTTTAAGAAGTAGAGGCGAGAGGCGAGAGGCGAGAGGCGAGAGGCGAGAGGCGAGAGGCGAGAGGCGAGAGGCGAGAGGCGAGAGGCGAGAGGCG
>NZ_JBNJOH010000035.1:0-47047 GCF_050113735.1 Vibrio sp. TRT 2004
AGTGCCCACACAGATTGATAGGTTTATATTGTTAAAGAGCTGCTCTTCTTTGTGACCAACATCACTTCGGAAGAGGCAGCCATTCTAGCGTTTCAATTCTAAGTGTCAAACACTTTTTTGAATTTTTTATTTCAAACTTTTCAATTCGAAATTTTGCTAGTTGGCTTTACTGATTTACCGCTGAGGCCTTGTGGCGTCTGCCGTGTCAGTGGATGCGCATTATAGGGAGTTGAGTTTTAAGCGCAAGCCCTTTTTCAAATTAAATTGAAAAAAAAGACCGTTCGCTGAATTTATATTCAAAACCATTAAAAAAGGGAGCGAAACGCTCCCTTTTTAACCATCTTATCTAGGTTTTAGATAAAGGCATACGCATCAGCAAACATGTTTTCAGCTAACGCCTGCTTGTTAAGCGTGAATTGTTCTCGCGCTGCGCCTGCCATTTCAAAGCGTCCCGCTATATAGATGTCGTACTGTGCAAGCGACTCGAAGTCTTGAGCAACTGCTTGTAAGACATTACCAACCTTCCCTTGCCACTCTTGCCCAGCGTCTTCTACAACAGGGATAAAGTGAACATGGCTGTTCTTGCTAGCAATCTCTTCTAATTCTTGTTTTGCATAAAGTTGGCGTTCATCACGCCCACCCCAGTATAGATGGATTTCGTTCTCTCGATTTTGAGCCAAGCAATGATCTAGGATTGAACGAACGTAACTAAAGCCTGTGCCACCAGCAATGAGCAATATTGGTCGTTCACTCGCTTCTCTCACCCACGCATCACCATGAGGCGCGTCTATTGTCACTTCGCCATCATTTTCCATTGCTGCTTTCATTGCTTCGACAACTTCCTGGGCATAAGCGTTGTGCTCGGCAGCACCAATATGAAGTTCTAATTCTCCTTCATGTCGGCATGGGCTGCTGGCGATTGAAAATGGGCGTTTGTCTTTTTCTCCCATTACAACCATTAGATATTGGCCAGCTTTAAAGCTAACAGGGCTCTCTGGATGTAATAAGATCTGGTAAGTATTGCAAGCCAACGGCTGAATTGACTTTACTTTGCATTGAATAGTCATGGTCTTCCTCTCGCTTACTCTTCAAAAGTAAGCACTAATCTACTTTCTGCGAAGGCTTGGCAGGCAAATATCCAACCCTGCTGTTGCTCTTTCTCTGTGAGCATTGGTTCCAGGTGATAAGAGACTTTCCCTTCGAGTTTACGACATAAACAGGCGGCGCATGCGCCAACCTGGCAGCGGTGGGGGAAGCGAATGTTATTGTTGAGCGCAGCTTCCAACACCGTTTGTCCATTCTGTACTTCAAATTGTATATTGTCTGGAAGCAGAATGACGGAATGGCTCATAGAATACTCAACTTATCCCAAAACGCATCGATTTTCGCCACAAGTTGTGGATCTTTCTTGATAGGTGTACCCCATTCTCGCACGACTTCCTCACCTTCAATCTTATTGGTTGCATCAAGAACAAGTCGAGAAAGGTGTTTATCCGTTTGCTGAACTTGTTTGGTATCACGAGCAGGATCCATACGTGTCGTGACAGCCCAAATAATATCGTTCCAGTCTTTGGCGTTGACATCTTGATCGCAAAGAATGACAAACTTAGGTTCCCCATGCTGCAATAAGTAGTCTTCTACTTTCTGGGCGAGTTCTTGCGATTGGCCTGAACGCGTCTTTTTCATCGTTACGATGGCAAAGCCGTTGTTACGTGCTTTCTCTGGAATATAGAAATCAACGACTTCAGGGTGGCTGTCGATAAATGCGGCAATCGCCGCCTCATCAAGTGCGGTATGCTGACTCTCGCTACCCTGCGATGATGCAAGTTCTGCATCCCATTTAATTGTTGCGTCGAGCCCCATCTTAGAGCCTAGGCCAACAACCGGAGACGCAAAATCTAATGAGTCGATGGGTGTATTTTCGATAAACAAGGTATCACGAGTCGGCTCCATATGCTGTGTCATCGCTTCAACGACTTGATTCCAGTCG
Source organism: Vibrio sp. TRT 2004 (assembly GCF_050113735.1). Taxonomy (NCBI): domain Bacteria; kingdom Pseudomonadati; phylum Pseudomonadota; class Gammaproteobacteria; order Vibrionales; family Vibrionaceae; genus Vibrio; species Vibrio sp. TRT 2004. Next base: position 1,991 of record NZ_JBNJOH010000035.1, read on the forward strand.
CGTGCGTTCACCTTTTCATCGCATACAATAACGAATTTTGTATACATGAACTGACGTAGGAACGACCATACTCCCATCATGACTCGCTTAGCATGACCTGGATATTGTTTCTTCATCGTCACTACTGCCATTCGATACGAACAGCCCTCAGGTGGCAGATAGAAATCTTCTATCTCAGGGAACTGTTTTTGCAGTATCGGTACAAAGACTTCGTTGAGAGCGACACCTAATACGGCAGGTTCATCTGGCGGACGACCTGTGTAAGTACTGTGATAAATGGCGTCTCTGCGCATACTGATATGAGTAATGGTAAAGACGTGGTGCTTTTCCTTTTCGTTATAGTATCCAGTATGATCACCGTACGGCCCTTCATCAGCAAACTCGTTCGAATCAATGTAGCCCTCCATGACGATTTCAGCACTAGCAGGAACTTCAAGATCATTGCTGAGTGATTTCACCACTTCTGTCTTCTTACCACGTAGCAGACCGGCAAACGCATACTCAGATAAAGTATCTGGTACAGGCGTTACCGCACCTAAGATAGTCGCAGGATCTGCACCAAAGGCAACGGATACAGGGAAGGGTTTACCTGGATGAGTTTCCATCCAATCACGTAGGTCTAAAGCACCACCGCGATGCGCTAACCAGCGCATGATAATTTTGTTCTTCGCAATTTTCTGTTGGCGATAGATACCTAAGTTTTGGCGTTTTTTATTTGGCCCTTTAGTAACGGTCAACCCCCAAGTAAGCAATGGCGCCACATCATCTTGCCAGCAACTCATTACTGGAATTTTATCAAGATCAACATCGTCACCCTGCCAAACGATCTCCTGACACGGTGCCTTGCGCAAGCGTTTAGCGGGCATATTCAGAACTTGTTTGAAGACCGGCAACTTATCGAGTGCGTCTTTAAAGCCTTTAGGCGGCTCAGGCTCTTTTAGATACGCAAGCAACTTTCCAACTTCTCGCAACTCTTTGACATCCTGACGTCCCATACCAATAGCCACTCGTTCCGGTGTGCCAAATAGGTTGGTTAAGACTGGCATGTCATAGCCAATGGGATTTTCAAACAACAGTGCAGGACCACCCGCTCTAAGCGTTCGATCGCTGATCTCTGTCATTTCATAGTGAGGGTCAACAGGATGGGAAATTCGTTTCAGCTTCCCTTCTTGCTCTAGATGAGCGATAAAATCGCGTAAATCCTTAAAACTCATAGGCCTACTAATGGGCTGGTTAATCTGCATGCAGTATAACAAAAAAGAGGAATCGACCGATCCCTCTTTTTTATGTGGTTATTTCATCAATGATTACTGGCCGATAACAGTTAAAATTGCTCGACTGTTTACTTGTTGGTTGGTACTAGCCAACTCTTCTAGCCAAGATGAGTAACCCTGACGAGCTAACTCGCCAGCAATAAATCTCGCATCATCAGAAATCGCCATTCGAGTAATTAAAAACTCTTTTACCTCTTTAGACATCGGTCTTATCTTGGTCAACTCTGTAATTGCAGCTTCTTTCAAGCTCGGATTCTGCGTAGCTTGGATCACCTGATTTAGCGAAAAATCATTACCAACCTTAGCTAAGCGAACCAATTCAGATTCACTGTTAAAGTCTGCCTTCATTAACCAGAGCAACTTATACACTTCTGGATCTTCACTTACTTGCGCTAGACGAACCATTACTGCCGAAGATGGCAGCCAGCTGATTACCGCTTCACGAGTCAGCTGTTGGCAAAGACGAGTAATGGCTTCTGGTGATAGGCTATCGAGCTCTCTAATCAGCAAAGCTTCTCGAGCCTGAACCTGATATTCACTTCCTTGTAACCATTGCTTAAGAACCAACTCTCCTCTTTCTGCCTCTAATACGAATGCCAGTGTGGATTGGTCTTGGTGCCATTGTTTTAACAGTCGATTGGCGATGGCAGGATAGTTGAAAGCAGGCACCGTAAACTCATAGCCCTCACCTCTTTCTAGGAGCTGATAGGTAGGCACCATTGATTTTTGTTGCTCAACAAACAGCGCCATTTTAGGCGTCATGATCAGGTTTTGGTCTTCAATCTTTTTGAGCAATAGATAACGAGACACTTCTTGGACAGGAAGTGAGAGTCTTTGTAGAGCGAAGTTAAGGCCATCAATATCATCTTCGATAGCCAAAGAGAGTAGCTCAGCCACTTTATCATGCACTTGTGGCTCTTGAAGCCATTGTTCTATACGCTGCGGCTGCATCTCAGTTGCAGTGACAGGCGGAACCCCAAGCAGTATCAAGACAGACAGGAGTACCGACGACAACATTCCTTGTTGCATGTTAACCTCCTTGTAACATTTCAATCCATTGTGCTCGCAATCACTGGATAATGCAAACAAAAACGCCACCTAGCAAAGGTGGCGTTTATCAAGATCATTTAATGCTTATTGACGACGCATCGCGTCAAAGAATTCATCATTCGTCTTGGTCATAGCAAGCTTATCGATTAGGAATTCCATCGCATCGGTTTCACCCATTGGATGAACAATCTTACGTAGGATCCACATTTTCTGTAGCTCTTCGTTCTTAGTTAGCAACTCTTCACGACGAGTACCTGAGCGGTTGAAGTCAATCGCTGGGAAAACGCGTTTTTCTGCAATCTTACGGTTCAGGTGTATTTCCATGTTACCTGTACCTTTAAACTCTTCGTAGATAACTTCGTCCATCTTAGAACCCGTATCCACAAGTGCCGTTGCTAGAATAGTTAGGCTTCCGCCCTCTTCTACGTTACGAGCTGCACCGAAGAAGCGCTTAGGACGGTGCAATGCGTTAGCATCAACACCACCAGTCAGAACTTTACCTGATGAAGGAACAACTGTGTTGTACGCACGTGCTAGACGAGTAATCGAATCAAGCAGGATTACAACGTCTTTCTTGTGTTCAACAAGACGTTTCGCTTTTTCGATAACCATTTCAGCAACCTGAACGTGACGAGACGCTGGCTCATCAAACGTTGATGCAACCACTTCACCTTTAACTAGGCGTTGCATCTCAGTTACTTCTTCTGGACGTTCATCAATAAGAAGAACCATCAGCACACACTCTGGGTGATTGTAAGCAATGCTCTGTGCAATGTTTTGCAGCAGCATTGTTTTACCCGCTTTAGGTGGCGCTACAATCAGACCACGCTGGCCTTTACCGATTGGCGAAGCAAGGTCTAGAACACGAGCAGTAATATCTTCTGTCGAACCGTTACCACGCTCCATCACCATACGCTCGTTAGCGTGTAGTGGCGTCAAGTTTTCAAATAGAATCTTGTTACGCGCGTTGTCTGGTTTGTCATCGTTAACTGTATTGACTTTTAAAAGTGCAAAATAACGTTCACCGTCTTTAGGTGGACGAATTTTACCGGCAATAGAGTCACCTGTACGTAAGTTAAAGCGACGGATCTGGCTTGGTGATACATAAATATCGTCTGGGCCAGCTAAGTACGAACTATCCGCACTACGTAAGAAACCAAAGCCGTCTTGAAGTATTTCCAGAACCCCGTCGCCAAAAATATCTTCACCGCTTTTCGCGTGCGCTTTAAGGATCGCGAAGATAATGTCTTGTTTTCTTAGGCGCGCAAGGTTTTCAAGGCCTAAGCTCTCGCCAAGTTTGACAAGATCAGACACAGGTCTGTTCTTCAGTTCTGTTAGATTCATGGTGGTGGATACTTGTTTAGTCAAAATAGGATCTGTTTTTTTGGTTAAGATGGATTTGGTCACAGGATCGACCAAGAAGAGAAACTTGTTTATTTAACGTGCGATAAACTAGCACTAAATACTAGCCTAGTCTAGATTTTGTTGGTGTTCAAAAACAAAACCGTGCATTAGATAAAATGCACGGCCTTATTGGGTAACTGATTATAGGTTTGCGTCCAAGAACTCTTTTAGTTGAGTTTTTGATAGCGCACCTACTTTCGTTGCAGCCACGTTACCATCTTTGAATAGAAGCAACGTTGGGATACCACGAATACCAAACTTAGGTGGAGTACCTGCGTTTTGGTCGATATTTAGTTTACCGATAGTGAGTTTGCCTTCGTACTCGTCAGCGATTTCGTCCAAAATAGGCGCGATCATCTTACATGGACCACACCATTCTGCCCAAAAATCTACAAGAACTGGGCCTGCAGCGTTAATTACATCGGCTTCAAAACCGTCATCAGTTAGCTGCAAAATCTTATCACTCATCTTCCACTCCAATGTGTTTTTTCGGAACTGGTTGGATGATAACCAGTATTTAGATGCCCTATTGGAATGTATTTACTTCCGTATTGCAAGTGTAAGCTGATATTCTATAGCAATGAAAAAGACGCATATCACAGAGCAAAAGTTCGCCGATTTAGGTTTACACCCTAAAATTACTGAAGGTTTGGAGAAAAAAGGGTTCGATTTTTGTACCCCAATCCAAGCTTTGGCGTTGCCGGTACTGCTCACCGGCCAAGACATCGCAGGACAAGCCCAAACGGGTACAGGTAAGACATTGGCTTTCCTTACTGCTACTTTTAACCACTTACTGACGACGCCTGAACATGAGGGTCGCAAGCCAAATCAGCCTAGAGCAATTATTATGGCTCCAACGCGTGAACTGGCTATCCAGATTTACAACGATGCAGAACCTTTGATCGCTAGTACTGGTATCAAAGCTGCACTCGCTTATGGTGGCGAAAGCTACGATAAGCAATTAGCAACGCTTGAGAATGGTGTCGATATCCTGATCGGTACAACTGGTCGTATTATCGATTTTTACAAGCAACGTGTATTTAACCTAAACAACATCCAAGCTGTCGTTTTAGACGAAGCTGATCGCATGTTCGATCTTGGTTTTATTAAAGATATTCGTTTCTTGTTCCGTCGCATGCCTGAGCCAAAAGAACGTTTGAATATGCTGTTCTCTGCAACACTGTCTTACCGTGTTCAAGAGCTGGCGTTCGAGCATATGCATAATCCAGAGCACGTTGTTGTTGAGCCAAATGTGAAAACAGGTCACCGTATTCAGGAAGAACTGTTCTACCCATCCAACGAACACAAAATGGCTCTGCTTCAGACGCTTATTGAAGAAGAGTGGCCAGATCGTGCAATCATCTTTGCAAACACTAAACATAAGTGTGAATCAGTCTGGGGCCATCTTGCAGCAGACGGACACCGAGTAGGCCTGCTAACGGGTGATGTTCCTCAGAAGAAACGTGAGCGCATCTTAGAGCAATTTACGCTTGGTGAAGTTGACTTACTTGTTGCAACCGACGTTGCTGCACGTGGTCTTCATATTCCACAAGTGACGCACGTATTCAACTTTGATCTACCTGACGACTGCGAAGATTACGTACACCGTATCGGTCGTACTGGTCGAGCAGGCGCAAGCGGTCACTCTATTAGTTTCGCGTGTGAAGATTACGCAATTAACCTTCCACCAATTGAAGAGTATATCGAACACTCTATTCCTGTTTCTGATTACGACCCTAGTGCTCTGATCCAAGATCTACCAGCACCTATTCGCATGCGTTCAAACCGTCCGCAGCAGCAACGTCGTACGAACACTGGAGGTTCGAGATCAGGAAATCGTCGTTCGAACCATCGCTCTCGTCCACGCCAACAAAAGGATTCTTAAGTCGTCTATGAGCCAAGCAGTTTCATCTCCGCTATACGCAGCCATCGACCTCGGGTCGAACAGTTTTCATATGCTCGTTGTGCGTCACATTGATGGCAGCGTTCAGACTATGGCTAAAATAAAACGCAAAGTTCGTCTTGCGGCTGGCTTAAGCGACAATAACTCGCTAAGTCTAGAAGCCATGCAACGCGGATGGGACTGCTTGAGTCTTTTTGCTGAACGACTTCAAGATATCGATAAGGAAAACATCCGTATTGTTGGAACGGCAACACTACGAACAGCGACGAATGTGGATGTTTTTCTTGAGAAAGCCAACCAGATCCTCGGCCACAAAATCGAAGTCATCTGTGGTGAAGAGGAAGCTGCAACAATCTATAAAGGTGTTGCGCACACGTCAGGGGGGAGCGGCCGTCGCTTAGTGGTAGATATTGGCGGTGCCAGCACCGAGCTCATTATCGGAGAAGGCTTTGAAGCCAAAGCATTGACTAGTCTGAAAATGGGCTGCGTCACTTGGTTGGAGCGGCATTTTAAAGATCGCCAGCTGACGGTAAGCAATTTCAACAACGCGATTCAAGCCGCTAAAGAGACCTTACAACCTATCTTGCAGCAGTACACGCAAATCGGATGGGATGTTTGTGTTGGTGCTTCAGGTACCGTTCAAGCTCTTCAGGAGATTATGCTGGCGCAAGGTATGGACGAAGTCATCACCCACTCCAAACTCAAGCGTTTGCAGAAACAAGCCATGATGGCAGATCACCTCGAAGAGCTAGAAATTGAAGGATTAACTTTAGAACGCGCCTTGGTATTCCCAAGTGGTCTATCGATCTTGATAGCAATCTTCGAGCTGTTAGAAATCGAGTCCATGACGCTTGCTGGCGGTGCTCTACGCGAAGGTTTGGTCTATGAGATGGTGGATGAACTAAAGCAAGACGATATTCGTGCACGCACTATTTGCAGTGTTCAAAGTCGTTATCAGCTTGATGTTGATTATGGTCAGCAAGTTGCCGACATGGCAGCAAGACTACTGGCAGAATGTCAGCCTGACTGGATAACTGAGGCACAAGCAAAAGTCCTATTAGAGACAGCCGCCAAGCTACATGAAATCGGTTTGACCATCGACTATAAGAAAGGTGGTGAGCATAGCGCTTATCTACTTCAGCAACTTGACCTACCTGGTTACACTCGAGCGCAAAAACACCTGTTAGGTGAACTGGCACGACGTTATCGTGAGCAGCTAACTTCTTTGCCAGAGCAACACGCTCTTTCAGGTTCAAGCGCCAAACGGGTATTGCGCCTGTTACGCTTAGCGGTCTTGCTTACTCATCGCCGTAATCCTGATCTTGAGCCAAACATTACCTTTGGTTCTAATGATGACCAGCTAACACTGACTATCAAATCTGAATGGCTAAAAGCCAACCCACTGACCGCCGCAGAGCTTGAGATTGAAGCTAACCGTCAAAGTGATATCGGCTGGCCTTTATCGATTGTTGAATACTGAACTTCGAATCAATAAAAAGCCCGAGAGACATCATCACTCGGGCTTTTTTTATCTTTCCAGACTGAAATCAGTTGGCTCCAACCACTTTAAACTCAGGGTTAACCGCCGTCAGTTTTTTCACTAGGTAGTTAAGTAGCACACCATACATTGGAACAAACAGACCTAAACTGATCACCAGCTTAAATCCATAATCCACCAGCGCAATTTCAGTCCAGTGTTCAGCCATAAATGGATCAGGGCTTTGGTAAAACGCAATCGCAAAGAAGGCAATGGTATCGAGCGCATTACCAAACAAAGTCGAACACGTAGGAGCAACCCACCACTGTTTCATCTGACGCAGACGATTGAACACATGAACATCTAAGATCTGACCGAGTAGATAAGCCATAAAACTCGCAATCGCGATACGAGCGACGAATAGATTAAACTCGCCAAGATGTGCAAGACCTTGGAACTGCCCTTCAAAGAACAATACTGACAAAGCGTAAGAGACCGCTAACGCAGGAAGCATCACTAGAAAAATAATTTTTCGGGCAAGCTGAGCACCGAAAACGCGCACAGTGAGATCCGTTGCCAAAAAGATAAATGGGAAAGTGAATGCACCCCAAGTGGTATGGAAACCAAAGACGGTGAAAGGTAGCTGAACCAAGTAATTGCTGGAAGCAATAATCACTAGGTGGAACAGGACTAATAATAAAAGGGCTTTGCGCTGCTGCGCAGGGGTAAAGTTACTCATGCGATACCTTTTTAGTTTGGTTTGGGGGTGAGGGAACCCAAATCGACCACTTACGTAATAACGAAAGTCGCCTTACCAACAATGTAATGAAAAAATTCTCGATATTGACCATATAAAACGTGAACAATATCGCGGCGGGCGATTATACATTAACCAATCATCGCCGCAAGCATGAGTTTTCGAGCAATCGTTGACGTGTTCTTTTTTCTTAGAAACCACGTTCAAATAGTGAAGCGAGGAAATCCAACTCTTCTTTGCTCTCTTCGATAGAAAGCGCTTCTAGCCATAGACTTTCGCTGTAGTGTTCAGACTTGAGGAACAATTGACAACCTTCAAAATCAATCAACCAAGAGTGAATGTCCGCATCCCACTGTTTTTCAACCACAGTAGCCGAGAGTAGCTGGAGCATTCGCTGAGCTAAATCGGGAAAACTATCAAAATCAAAGCGAGGAGAACGAATGATAATACGACCTTCATCGGCCAGATAAGTATGCAGGCCAAACTCCGTTTGTTGCTCATTAGTGATGAGATTTTCAGCCATGGTGGGTCAAATGCTCCTGAATTAAATCTAAAAATGGATCTGCATATTTCTCTAATTTGCGTTGCCCTACCCCATTTACCGCCAACATTTCGCCATACGACGTCGGTAATATTTCCGCCATATCAATCAAGGTGGCATCGCTAAAGACAACATATGGCGGTAAGCCATCTTCGTCGGCAATGGACTTACGTAATCTGCGTAATTTAGCAAACAGCTTTTTATCGTAGTTTTTGCTCGATAATTTATCGGATTTCGCCGCGCGAGCGGCGGTATCAAGACGCGGAACGGCCAACTCCAAGGACATTTCACCGCGTAGCAACGGACGAGCTTCTTCAGTGAGCTGCAACGTCGAATTACGGGTGATATTTTGAAATAGCAATCCTTTGTGAATCAGTTGACGAAAGACACTGACCCAGTAGTCATGGCTATTTTCTCGTCCCAGACCATAAGTTGACAACTTATCGTGGCCATTTTCACGGATACGAATATTCTGCATACCGCGTAATACCTCAACCACGTACCCCATCCCAAAGGATTGGTTGACTCGGTAGACACATGACAAAGCTTTCTGAGCCTGCTCTGTGGCATCAAAGTGTTTAGGTGGATCAAGGCAGATATCGCAGTTTCCACATGGTTTGTCGCGGTACTCACCGAAATAGTTGAGCAATACCTGACGACGGCAGGTTTGCGCTTCAGCGAATGCACTCATGGCATTGAGTTTATGAGCTTCAACCTGCTTTTGCGGGCCTTCATCCTTTTCATCAAGCATACGGCGCAGCCAACTGATATCCGCAGGATCATAAAGCATCATCGCTTCAGCAGGTAAGCCATCACGGCCAGCTCGCCCCGTTTCCTGATAATATGACTCGATGTTTCTCGGAATATCAAAGTGAACAACAAAACGGACGTTAGGCTTGTTGATACCCATACCAAATGCGACTGTCGCCACCACAATTTGAATATCATCGCGTTGAAATGCATCTTGGACATAGGCGCGTTCATCGGCCTCTAAACCTGCGTGGTAGCTTGCCGCACGAAGACCGTTATTGCACAGTTTCTCCGTTACCATTTCGACTTTTTTACGGCTGCCACAATAAATAATCCCACAATTACCGCGCTGCTCTTCAAGGAAACGCACCACCTGAGAAATCGGTTTGTGCTTCTCTACCAAGGTATAACGAATATTTGGTCGGTCAAAGCTACCTAAGTAAACATGGGGGTCGTTGAGTTGAAGTCGCTGCGTAATATCAGAACGTGTCGCATCATCCGCTGTTGCGGTCAGAGCCATCACCGGCAGATGAGGAAAGTACTGTTTCAGTTGACCCAGTGACGCGTATTCCGGTCGAAAATCATGTCCCCACTGAGAAATACAGTGCGCCTCATCGACCGCAATCATAGATAAAGGTAAGCCTTCTAGACGCTCGATAAAATCTCGCATCAATACTCGCTCGGGTGACACATAGATAAGTTTAATCGCGCCAGAGTTCATGCGATTGTAGACGGAGATCAATTCTTCACGCGGCATCGTTGAGTTAATACACTCAGCCGCCACGCCGTTGGCTTTCAGTTGGTCAACCTGATCTTTCATCAAGGAGATCAACGGCGAGATAACTAAGGTTATTCCACTGCGCACTAGAGCGGGGATCTGGTAACACAAAGATTTACCGCCACCCGTAGGCATAATCACTAAACTGTCTAGCCCTGCGACCGCAGCATCGATCACTTCTTGCTGACCATCACGAAAGCTTTGGTAACCAAAAACATCTTCTAGGATGCTCTGTGGCGTCGGCTGTTCGGCTGGAGATTGCTGGGCTAAAAGAGTCGAGGTCATGAATTATCTCAATAGAATTGCAAGGCAAAGGCGTGTCAAACGCGAGGGGCACATTGTAGTGGGGTTTAGCGGTGAATAAAACCGCAAATTGTTAGGTGATTTTGATAGTCATTCGTATACTGCATGTTTCAATTTGTAAATTTCCTGATTACGAGTAATGTCGATGACTCCAGAAGAACAGCAAAGAGCCAAACAGGGTGTCTTTCTTGCCATTGGTGCTTACACCATGTGGGGTATCGCCCCAATCTATTTCAAGGCTCTGGCAGATGTATCTCCACTAGAAATTCTCAGCCATCGCGTCATTTGGTCGTTTTTCTTACTTGCCGCCCTGCTCCATTTGGGTCGCCGCTGGCGCAATGTCCGAGATGTCATCAAATCGAAGCAAAAACTCCTCTATCTGGTGACGACTGCACTTCTTGTTGGAGCCAACTGGCTTATCTTCATCTGGGCTGTCAATGCTGATCATATGCTCGACGCAAGTCTCGGGTACTACATCAATCCTTTGATTAACGTGTTACTTGGAATGCTATTTCTGGGAGAGCGTCTTAGAAAGCTTCAGTGGTTCGCCGTTGCTCTTGCTGCATGCGGTGTGCTAGTACAGCTCTTTGTCTTTGGTTCTATTCCAGTCGTTGCGATTGCGCTAGCTCTGAGCTTTGGTTTTTACGGTCTATTGCGCAAAAAAGTCAGCCTAGAAGCACAAACAGGACTGTTTATTGAGACCTTGGTTCTACTACCTGCTGCAGCGATTTATCTGCTGTGGATTGCTGATACGCCAACATCCAACATCATGGAAAATCCACTAAACCTTAATGTGTTGCTGATTTCCGCAGGCGTTATTACCACACTGCCCCTGCTCTGCTTTACTGGTGCTGCGACTCGACTAAAGTTATCGACACTGGGCTTTTTCCAGTACATTGGACCAAGCCTGATGTTCTTGCTTGCGGTATTGGTTTACGGAGAAGCATTTACCGTCGATAAAGCGATTACGTTCGCCTTTATTTGGGGAGCTTTGGTGATCTTCAGCGTCGATGGATTAAGAAGCAATCAGCAGTCAAAACGAGCTCTTAAAGCCAACTGATCGTTTTTTACAAGACAATCTCTACCACTAACTATAAGCTTGGTGAAATAATCACCAAGCTTTTTTGTTCTATGGATAAGGTCAACTACCACACGACGCAAAATAAAGAGATAAGCCTGATAGAAGCAAATTATCAGTCATTTGCTTTTTCGCGCCACTATCATCTTGATTTTCATATTGGTCTTATTACTGGTGGAGAACAAAAATTTCACTATCAAGGCGAAAAACATCATGTCGGCAAAGGCCAGCTAGTCATCATGCCTCCCGATGAACTGCATGATGGTCAATCCACCCTTGATTCCGGTTATCAAGTTCGAGTGTTCTCGCTAGAGCCTCAATGGTTGAGCAAGCTTGCCCAACTTAAACAACCAAACAGTTTGATTCACTTCAACCGACTCGTCGTATCGGACACTCAAGTATTTCAGTCACTCTCGCAGCTTCATCAATTATTAGCGAATGACGATGTCAGCCAACTCGCGAGAGATTGCTTGCCATACGAAGGATTTGAACGGCTCTTTAGTCACTACGGCAGCCTAGAACAAAAACGCGCTGTACCACTTGGCAATCAGTCGATGGCGACGCTCAAAGAGTATTTAATGCATAATCTTGATCAACCCGTTCGACTCGAACAGTTGTCTCAGTTGTGCCAACTCAGCCCGACCCAGTTTCAACGCCATTTCAAAGCAAAAGTGGGACTCACACCCTACGCTTGGTTAAGTCGTTTACGAATGGAACAAGGAATGAAACTCCTCAAGTCAGGTATCAGTGGAACCGAAGTGGCTCATCAGGTCGGGTTCTACGATCAAGCTCATTTCAGTAAAGCCTTCAAAGCAACTTTTGGTGTTCCACCTTCACAGATTAACTAGTGTCAGTTTTTTACAATCCTCGCTAAGAATTTGTTGACACACTGGATGTATTAATCACGAATCAATTTACCGTCATGAATGAACTCACCATCCTATCCACTCTTGCCATCGTACACTTCATTGCGCTGATGAGCCCAGGGCCTGACTTTGCCTTAGTGGTCCAAAATGCCACTCGCTATGGCCGACAGACTGGCTTTTACATCGCTCTCGGCCTCTCTTTTGGCATCTTGCTGCACTCCATTCTCAGCCTAACTGGTGTCAGCTATTTGGTTCACCAGCAGCCGGCTCTGTTCGCTCTGTTGCAACTGGCTGGTGGCAGCTATTTAACCTATCTCGGTTACGGTGCTCTAAATGCGACAATCGTTGCCTTTCGTAGAAACCATTGCGAAGGCGAGAAGGACGAATCTTCCTCTTTGTTACTCACCAACAAGCGCGAAGCTTTCTCTCGTGGTTTTGCCACCAACATTCTTAATCCCAAGGCGCTGGTGTTTTTTGTCAGTTTAATGTCGAGCCTAGTTCCTGCCGGCATGTCTTTAGGAGGCAAAGGTATTGCCCTAATGATTCTTTGGAGTTTGTCGTTATTTTGGTTTTCTTTTCTTGCTTGGGCGCTATCCACACAGCGTATGCAACGCAAAGTTAAAGCATTTGCTGTCTACATTGATGTCTTATGTGGTGTTATTTTTAGCGTGATTGGTTTAAGTATTTTGTGGCAATCAGCATCAAATTTACTGGCGCAGCTTTGAGTCACCCTCACAATTGTTTGAGCAACCTCACACCTTGCCATCAGACTCATATCGGAAATAGTACCGAAATGCCCGCCACCTTGTGCGAGATTTCTCACATGCAAGTAAGTAAAAATAACTTTTTCATTAAGAAAAATACATCACAACCAACTCAAGCCATTGATAAATAAAGATACGTACAAATTTCGAGCGAATTTTTATGTAGAAAAACGTTTGCGTAGTATTGCTGAACATCTACGAATCGGTAATATGAACCTTGTCGGAAGGATGCTGACACGGAACAGGAAATTACCACGGATTAGGTAATCTTCAGGAAGAAGATACGGTTATTCAGGATGAATAGTCGGCATGGAAAGCAAATTGGACATTGAACGGACGCAATAGTAACTAGGATGGTTGCTACTAAGGATGGGAAATGGACACCTCTGGATGAGGCAAGGACTGATCATCAGGATGATGAAAAGGACACCGCTCAGGGAACAAGCGAAGTGAGCTAACGAGGATTGTTAGCAGACCAGGATAGGGTCAAGGACACCGCTAGGATGGCGATGAATGGACTAAGCTGAAGGATGTCAGCATACTATCAAGGATTAGATGCATGGAGCACCTATAGTAGCCGGATTGCTGCGAGTAAGACTATAACCCCGATGGGCGCAAGCCCTCGGGGTTTTTCTTTATTCTTCAAAAGATAAATGAAGTTAACGCCACCTTTACAGCTTTTCTAACTTAGCGTAAGCAGTGACTAACCATTTGATCCCTTCACCATTAAAGGCGACCTGAACTCGGCTCTGCGGGCCACTGCCTTCAAAGTTGATGATCGTTCCTTCACCAAACTTAGGGTGAAGCACTCGAGAACCTAGGCTAAAGCCTGTTTCATTAAAGTTCTCTTTGACCACGGTTTGACTAAAGCGTCCCGAGCTTGCTGGGCGGCTCACTTGCGCTTTCATACGCACTTCATCAAGACAGGTTTCCGGTAGTTCGCGAATAAAGCGCGATGGTTTATGGTACTTGTCTTGACCATATAAGCGGCGCATCTCTGCATAAGTGATGTAAAGCTTCTCCATTGCACGGGTCATACCCACATAGCAAAGACGTCGCTCTTCTTCTAAGCGACCCGCTTCTTCTACCGACATTTGGCTTGGGAACATACCCTCTTCGACACCAACCATGAAGACAAGTGGAAACTCCAGACCTTTCGCACTGTGCAGCGTCATTAGCTGCACGGCATCATCAAATTCATCAGCCTGACCTTCACCAGCCTCTAGAGCGGCGTGCGTCAAAAAGGCCGTCAATAGCGTCATTTCTTCCGCTTCTTCTGGCTTTTCAAATTGGCGGGTTGCCGTGACAAGTTCTTCCAAGTTCTCAATACGAGCCTTGGACTTCTCGCCTTTCTCCTGTTCGTACATTGCGAACAGACCAGAGTATTTGATGACGTGGTCGGTTTGCTCATGGAGCGACATCTCACATGTGTCATCTTCAAGCGCAAGAATCAGCTCGACAAAGCGACTTAATGCCCCCGCAGCTCTTCCTGCCAGTACTTTTTCGTCTAGCAAAGCGATACTCGCTTCCCACATGGTGCAACCACGGTCGCGTGCAGCAAAGCGAATTGTCTCGAGTGTTTTATCTCCAAGGCCACGCGTCGGTGTATTGACCACTCGCTCGAAGGCTGAGTCATCATTTCGATTACTCATTAAACGCAGGTAGCTAAGTGCATCTTTAATCTCTTGACGCTCGAAGAATCGCATACCTCCGTAAATACGATACGGGAGACCCGCCTGAATTAACGCTTCTTCTAACACACGCGATTGGGCGTTATTGCGGTACAGCATAGCGGCATCGTTGAGTGCTCCGCCTTTGTCTTGCCACTCTTTAATTTTGTTGACGACAAAACGGGCTTCATCCAGCTCGTTATAAGCGGAGTAAACAGAAATAGGCTCACCTTCAACCCCATCCGTCCACAACTCTTTGCCCATACGTTCGGTATTATTGGCGATCAGAGTATTAGACGCTTCGAGAATCGTTTTTGTCGAACGGTAATTCTGCTCAAGGCGAATGGTATTAACGCTAGGGAACTCACGAGTAAATTTTTCAATATTTTCGATTTTAGCGCCACGCCAGCCATAAATGGACTGGTCATCATCACCAACAATCATTACATGAGCTTCAGACCCTGCCATCATGCGTAACCACGCATACTGAATGTTGTTGGTATCCTGAAATTCGTCGACCAGAATATGCTTGAAACGAGCCTGATAGTGTTCACGGATATGCTTTTTATCCCGCAGTAACTCATGCGCTCGCAGCAATATTTCGGCAAAGTCGACCAATCCTGCTCTATCACAAGCCTCCTGATAAGCGGTATAGAGTTGCAGATACGTTTTTGTCAAGGGGTCATGGTACGCATCAATGTGATTAGGACGTAGACCCTCATCTTTTTTGCCATTGATCCACCAGCCTACTTGGCGAGCTGGCCACTGCTTCTCATCGAGATTCTGTGCCTTGATTAAGCGACGCAATAAACGCTGCTGATCATCACTATCAATGATCTGAAAATCTTCAGGTAGCTGAGCATCCAAATAGTGAGCGCGTAGAATACGGTGACAAATTCCGTGGAAAGTCCCATTCCACATTCCAGATGCGCTGCCCATCATCAGTTCTTCGATACGCCCACGCATTTCTGCTGCCGCTTTATTGGTAAAAGTGACCGACATAATTGAAAAAGGCGAAGCTTGCTCAACCGACATCAGCCATGCAATACGGTGAACTAACACACGTGTTTTACCACTGCCCGCACCGGCTAGGACAAGTAAATTTTCTAGGGGGGCGGCAACAGCCTCACGCTGTTTATCGTTCAGGCCATCGAGAAGTAATGAAGGATCCATGGGGGCTCAGCTACTGGTTATCTATACATGAAAAACCATTATACCCGAGTGACTTCAAGATGCTAGCAGCAGTAGACCCAAGTCTATTGATTGAACCTTTACGGATTCACGACGAAATGCGCCCCATTTCACCATAAAAATATCTCAATACGAATCTATTAAAATCATCAGGTTAGATTCACGAAAAAAATAAATGTAGGATTTTTTATTATCACAGTGAAAGTTTTTAACTCTATTTTCTATCCTTTTAACTAAGCAAGTTGCTCAAATACTTCGTGATTAGCTTGCCAACATAAGTAAAGGAACTAAGTCTGAGGAAAATACTATGAAAAAGTCTAATCTTGCTGTTACCGCTGCTGTTACAGGTTTAATCGCTCTAGGTGGCACAATGCTAACGGCGGCTCCTGCTATCGCAGCAGAGAAAGAGAAATGCTATGGCGTTGCAAAAGCGGGCAAAAATGACTGCGCAACTAAAAACAGTTCATGTGCTGGTACAGCAAAAGAAGATAACCAAGCAGACGCATTCGTAGTCGTGCCAAAAGGACTATGTGGCAAGCTAACAGGTGGTAGCACACAGTCTTCTTAATCCCCAAAACTGGGTGGCTATTGCTCAACTAGCCACCTTATTTCCCTTCAACTTCAAGGAATATGGCGTGAACTTAGATCATTTTCACAATAAAGTTGGGGTTGGATTGCGTTCTCCACACCTTGATTACTTCACCAGCGAAACTCCGCCCATTTCTTGGTTAGAAATTCATAGCGAAAACTACTTCCAACCCTACTCTGCCGCTAGGCAAAGCTTGCTCAAGTTAACCGATACGTACCAAATTAGCTGTCATGGCATTGGTTTGTCACTCGGAAGCGTTGCACGCGTCAGCCGCCAGCATCTAAAACAGCTGCAGCAACTAGTCAAAGAAGTAAACCCGTTTTTAATTTCTGATCATCTTAGCTGGAGTGAAAATGGTGGGCACTACTTTAATGATTTGCTGCCACTGCCATACACCGAAGAGGCACTGGCTATTTTTTGTCGAAATGTCCTTGAAGTGCAGGAGGCATTACAACGTCCAATTCTGATAGAGAATCCATCCAGCTACGTTAAGTTCAATCACTCGACCATTAGCGAATGGGAGTTCTTGAGCGAAGTACAAAACCGAACTCAATGTCGCCTGTTACTCGATCTCAACAATATTCATGTATCCGCGTTTAACCACGGTTTCGATAGTCTGCACTACTTACAGTCTATTCCTGCTCATGCGGTCGATGAAATTCATCTTGCTGGTTTCACCATCAAACAACTCGACAAAGGGGAAATTTGGATCGACACCCATAGCAAACCTGTGAGTGAAGAGGTTTGGCAACTTTACCAATACTGGCTGGAACAGTATGGCGAGCGCCATACCTTGATTGAATGGGATTTGGATATACCAGAGCCACAAGTGCTTCTCCAAGAAGCCGCGAAAGCAAGCCAATATTTAGAGAGTTGGCAACGCACTGAAAGGAAGGTCTCATGACAATTAACCCAAATGAGCTTTCTCTTGCCCAGTTACAAAGTACTTTCGCACAAGCACTGCATTACCAAGCTCGGGGAGAGGACTGCAACATCAGCAGTGATACTTTCACTGCCGATGAACGAATGCAGATTTATCGCAATAACTTCATCATTAGTCTGAGAGAAGTTCTAGAAGCGACTTACCCTATGCTTTATGCATTATTAGGCGCAGAGTGCTTTGCTCAGCTTGCCAGACAGCATGTACTTAATCATCCACTTGAGTGCGGCGATGTCAGCCACTATGGTGAACAGTTTGAGCAGACACTAGAGCAATTTCCATCAGTATTAAGCGAGGCGCCCTACTGCCTCGACGTCGCCCGATACGAGTGGCAGATTGACCTCGCTCAACAGCGGCATAACCAAGTTAAGAATCCCCAAGACTTGCTGCCTCTCGAGCAATTGAGTCAGCTATCTGCTGAGCAACATCAACACCTTCGCCTTCATCTTAAACCCGGTGTACTTGCCTTTCAGTCTAGTTACTCGCTCTTTTCACTACAGCAAGCCATTGAAAAAGAGGACTTCAGTAACTTAACTCTCGATACACCTCAGCAGGGGGTAATTGTTTGCACTTCAGATGCTGGAGTGTGGACTTTGGCGCTCGAAATGGAAGCCTATCAATTACTCACTCATCTAGAGTCTGGTTGTGTCTTGGGGGAGATTCCTCCAGAACAACTGACCTATATCAATACCTTAGCTCAGCATGACCTCATTGCTGGTTTCTCACTCGCAGTATAAAAGGAAAAAATTATGTCTAGCTCAATAAAAGACTTACTTGAGAGATATGACCAAGGAGTGGATAAGCTGCAAATGGCGTTTGTACCCCTGTTGCTGTTGTTCTGCCGCCTTTGGGTTGCTTGGGTATTTTTTAATTCAGGCCTAACGAAAATAGCCTCTTGGGAAAGCACACTATTTTTATTTGAATACGAATATCAGGTGCCAGTTCTACCGTGGGCACTGGCCGCCTATCTAGGTACTGCGGCCGAGCTTATTTTACCAATCTTTCTAGCCCTAGGGCTGTTAACCCGACCAATGGCGGCGGTATTGTTTGTATTCAATATTATCGCCGTCGTGTCTTACCCTGTTTTGTGGGAAAAAGGCTTCTATGACCACCAGTTATGGGGATTGATGATGCTCATCGTTGTAGTTTGGGGCCCAGGGTCCATTTCAGCGGACAAACTTCTGCGCCGCAAGCTAGGCTAATTTTCCGTACTCAAATCATCTTTTACTGAGTTAACCGCATCTCGGGAAGCGTGACCTATTGCTTTAGTGGTATCACGTGTGGCGTGACCAATCGCAGTTGTCGTATCACGGGTCGCATGACCTATTGCCGTACCCGCTTCTTTAAGCTCTGCACAGCCGCTCAACATCGTGATTAAAACCGCACTGAATAACAGTGTATTTGAAAATCTGAACATACTACCTCCATGTGACGAGTGCCGACATAGTAACAAAAAAAGCATCGCTACAGCAGCGATGCTCTTCATTATTGATACTGTTGTTATTTTTGAGATCTATTAAGCAGCAATACCCGCATGACGAAGTAATGCGTCAATCTGCGGCTCACGGCCTCGGAAACGCTTAAACAGTTCCATTGGCTCTTCGCTGCCACCCATCTCTAGAATATTGTTCAGGAAGCTCTTACCCGTTTCAGTGTTGAAGATTCCCTCTTCTTCAAAACGAGAAAACGCATCCGCTGAAAGTACCTCTGCCCACAGATAGCTGTAGTAACCCGCACTATAGCCACCAGCAAAGATATGACTGAAGCTGTGCGAGAATCGGTTCCATTCTAAGCTCGGTAGAACGGCCACTTTAGATTTTACGTCTGCCAATGTTTCAAGCACTCGTGGACCGATATCTGGATCAAATTGAGTATGCAGAGTGAAATCAAACAAACCAAATTCTAGCTGACGAAGAATAAACATCGCAGACTGGAAGTTTTTCGCTGCTAGCATCTTCTCTAGCATCTCTTTTGGTAAGGGTTCACCCGTTTCAAAATGGCCAGAGATAAAGGCGAGAGCCTCTTCTTCCCAGCACCAATTTTCTAAGAACTGACTTGGCAGTTCCACTGCATCCCAAGGAACACCATTTATGCCAGAGACCGCGCCAGTCTCAACCTGAGTCAACATATGATGGATACCGTGGCCAAATTCATGGAACAAGGTGACGACTTCATCATGAGTAAATAGTGCAGGTTTATCACCAACTGGACAGTTAAAGTTACAAGTCAGGTAAGCAACCGGTGTTTGCAGCTCACCCTGCTCATTGATGCGACGAACACGACATTCGTCCATCCAAGCACCGCCACGCTTATGCTCACGAGCGTACAGATCGAGGTAGAAGCTACCACGAAGCTGGTCATCAGCGTCAAAAATATCAAAGAAGCGCACTGACTCATGCCAGGTGTCGACACCTTCACGCTCTTTAACTGTCATGCCGAAGACTCGATTTAGCACTTCAAACAGACCACTCACCGCTTTTGCTTCTGGGAAGTAAGGACGCAGTTCCTCATCAGAAATCTGGAACAAATGCTGTTTCTGTTTCTCACTGTAATAAGCGATATCCCATAAATTCAGCTCATCTACACCAAATTCACTTTTCGCAAACTGGCGTAACTCTTCAACCTCTCGCTCACCCTGAGGTTTTGCTTTGCTTGCCAAATCGTTGAGGAAGCCAAGGACCTGCGACGGACTTTCTGCCATCTTGGTTGCTAACGACTTTTCACTGTAGGTATTGAAACCCAGCATACGTGCAATTTCAAAACGCAGCTTCAATTGCTCATTGATGATTTCAGTGTTATCCCATTCACCCGCTTTCGGTCCACGGTCTGATGCTCGAGTCACATAGGCTTCATATAGCTCTTTGCGTAGCTCTTGATTGTCGCAGTAGGTCATTACCGGAAGATAAGATGGAATGTCCAACGTCAGTAAATAGCCATCCAGCTCTTTCGCTTCAGCAGCGGCTTTGGCTGCCGCCAGTGCCGACTCAGGCATACCTGCCAACTGTTCTTCATCTTCAATGTGCTTAGTCCAGCCCATAGTGGCATCAAGCACATTGTTGGAGAACTTCGACCCTAACTCAGACATGCGCTTACTGATTTCGCCGTAGCGATGCTGTTCATCGGCTGGTAAACCAATCCCAGACAACTCAAAGTCGCGTAACGAGTCGGTGATCGTTTTCTTCTGCGCTTGAGTTAACGAAGCAAAAGCTTCACTCGATTTCATCGCTTTATACGCTTCAAACAGACCTTTGTGCTGACCAACCCAAGTACCATATTCGGATAAAAGCGGCAGACAGCTCTCGTACGCGTCACGAAGCTCATCACTGTTCATGACTGAGTTCATATGACTGACAGGAGACCAAATACGACTTAAGTGATCATCCACTTCTTCAATCGGCGCAACAAGGTTGTCCCATGTTGGTTCCGTATTACCCGCCAAAACCTGTTCAATTTTAGCGCGGCAATCAGCAATCGCCTTTTCTACCGCTGGCTTAACATGTTCCGGTTTAATCTGAGAAAATGGCGGCAAATCGGTAAAGTTAAGAAGTGGGTTCGACATAAATCATTCCTTTTTTTGGATAACGCAAACCTAGATAAAATTGGTTATCTAGAGCATGTTGGTCTGTGTTAATTCTTATTGGTCTTAAATAGTAAATATAGGTAGGTTCAGCAATTTTCAATAGTAACGTATACTAACTACCATCATTCATCATGCTCTTTGCACCTATTCTGAGAGAAATATTTTGTTAAGTTACCGCCATAGCTTTCACGCAGGCAACCATGCCGACGTCATTAAGCATATTGTTCAAAGTCTTATCCTCGACTCTTTGAAGCAAAAAGAGAAGCCGTTTGTCTATCATGACACCCATTCAGGTGTAGGTCGCTACGATCTAACCCACGAGTGGTCAGAGAAAACTGGTGAGTATAAGCAAGGCATTGCACGCGTTTGGCAACAAAATGATATCCCAGACGAAATTCACAGCTATTTAGATTCGATTAAAGTGCTGAATAACGGTGACACGCTACGTTACTACCCGGGTTCACCTCGTGTTGCTCGTGCTCATTTACGTCAGCAGGATCGTATGGTACTGACTGAGCTGCACCCAGCCGATCACCCATTGCTTGAGCAAGAATTCCATCGAGATCGTCAAGTGAGCATCTACAAAGAAGATGGCTTCAAACGACTAAAAGCCAGTTTGCCACCGCAAGAGCGACGTGGTTTGGTGTTAATTGACCCTCCCTACGAGCTGGCTAAAGAGTACCGTGATGTAGTGCAGGCAATTTTCCAAAGCTATAAGCGTTGGGCGACGGGTATCTATGCCATTTGGTATCCTGTGGTTAACCGTTGCGATATCGAAGATATGATTGAAGGTCTACAAGGTCTTGGCATTCGTAAGATTCTTCAAATCGAACTCGGTGTTGCGCCAGATACCAATGAACGCGGTATGACTGCCTCTGGCATGATTGTCATTAACCCGCCTTGGAAACTGGAAAGCCAAATGCAGGAAATTCTGCCGTTTCTTAAGCAAGCAATTGCGCCTGCGACGGGTCACTATAAAGTGGAATGGATTGTTCCTGAATAACTCGACTGGCGGCGTAACCGCACCAAGATTAAAGCAAAACAACGCAGAAAAATTAAGCAGGATAGATTGAGTTCAACCGATCTATCCTCCATATCTACAATAACAAATTATTATTTGCAGGATGCTTGCGACCTGACTCACCAGAATGAGCCGAGTCGCTGCACCTCAGAACATGGAGAAAGTCATGGCGACTCATTTTGATTACATCTGTATCGGCGGCGGCTCAGGCGGCATTGCATCAGCAAACCGTGCGGCAATGTACGGCGCAAAAGTAGCCCTAATTGAAGCTCAAGACCTAGGTGGCACGTGTGTTAATGTTGGCTGTGTTCCTAAGAAAGTGATGTGGCACGGAGCCCAAATTGCTGAAGCAATGCATTTATACGCGGAAGACTATGGTTTTGATGTTGATGTAAAAAGCTTTGACTGGAGCAAGTTGGTTGAAAGTCGTCAGGCATACATCGGTCGTATTCACGAATCTTACGATCGCGTTCTTGGCAACAATAAAGTTAATGTCATCAAAGGCTTTGCTAAATTTGTCGACGAGAAAACCGTTGAAGTGAACGGTGAACACTACACTGCCGATCATATCCTGATTGCCGTGGGTGGACGCCCAACGATTCCGAACATCCCTGGTGCAGAATACGGCATCGACTCTAACGGTTTCTTCGAACTAAACGAGCAACCAAAACGTGTTGCTGTTATTGGCGCAGGCTACATTGCGGTTGAGATCGCAGGGGTACTGAACGCTTTAGGGACAGAAACGCACCTATTCTGCCGCAAGGAATCTCCGCTACGTAGCTTCGACCCAATGATCATTGATACTTTGGTTGAAGTGATGGCAGCAGAAGGTCCAACTCTGCATACTCACTCAGTACCGAAAGAAGTGGTAAAAGAAGCGGATGGTAGCCTGACTCTGCACCTAGAAAATGGCAATACACAAAACGTTGACCAATTAATCTGGGCTATCGGCCGTCATCCTGCAACCGATGCGATCAATCTTGCATCGACTGGCGTACAAATCAATGATCACGGTTACATCAAAGTAGACGAATTCCAAGCCACTAACGTTCCTGGCATCTACTGTGTTGGCGACATTATGGAAGGTGGTATCGAACTCACTCCTGTCGCCGTTAAAGCGGGTCGTCAGCTTTCTGAGCGCCTGTTTAATAATAAACCAAACGCTAAGATGGACTATGAACTCGTACCTACAGTTGTATTCAGCCACCCACCAATCGGTACTATCGGCCTAACGACTCAGGAAGCCGAAGAGAAGTACGGTAAAGAGAACATCAAGGTCTATACTTCTGGCTTTACAGCGATGTACACCGCCGTCACTCAGCATCGTCAACCATGTAAAATGAAGCTGGTATGTGCTGGTGAAGAAGAGACAGTCGTTGGCCTACATGGTATCGGTTTCGCGGTAGATGAAATGATCCAAGGATTTGGCGTAGCGATGAAGATGGGCGCAACTAAAGCAGATTTTGACTCTGTTGTGGCTATTCACCCAACGGGCTCTGAAGAGTTCGTGACAATGCGTTAATCTGCATGAGTCTTGAAAAGGATGCCTCGGCATCCTTTTTTATTACCCTATATCATTTAGAAACCAACTAAAGTCACTTTCCCCAACGCCATATCGCCAAACTGACAAGCAAAATCGATTCGTTTACCGGCTTCTTTGCCATACAGTGTTTTTAGCTTATCAAATACTTCAGGTATGTAACTGACGTTCTTGAGGCGTAAGCTCTTACGCGTTTGGCTATCAAGAAAGGCAAGAGCGGAAAGCGATAGCACCTTTTGGCAGCCATCCAGCATCGCTTTACCAACCAGTTTACTGTGCAAAGCCTGAGAAATATCCTGAGTCGAAACTCCATTCTTCGCTTGTGACATGATACATATTGCTGGCAAATCTAGCATAGCAACCGCTCTTGGACGCTGCGTGGCACTATCCTCATACACGGCCAACAAACAGGGAATTTTACTTTCATCGAATGGCTCTGGAGGCAGCTGACACAGTACCAACTTTTCACCCAGCTCGCGTTGCAACAGCTTTTCGAGTTGAGAGAGTTTAGGTAATGCCAACTCTTTGTGGACTTCACCAATAGAGTCCAAGGTTTTCTTACTTTCCTCCACACCTTGAACCAAAGGCAGTAAGAGCTTATGCAGATCGGCATCTTCAAATGGCTTTGTAAGAACAAAACTTGCTCCTGCCTCTTTGGCTTGTCGGATTTGCAACTGGTCATCGACCGTCGTGATCATCCCGATTTTTATCGCATCACCCAGCTTCATCAGTTCGTTAATCAAGGTAAGGCCGGACATTTCAGGCATATACCAATCGGTTAGCACAATCTCAGGATGCCACTCCTGAGCAATCTTTACTGCTTCGCGAGCATCGCAGGTTTTTTTGATCGATAGACGGCAGTAACCAAAGCTTTCTAAGCCTCGCCTGACAATCTCCAATGTCGCTTTACTGTCATCTACTATCAAGATTTTCACGAGCTGACGTACCCCAAAAGAACAGAACTGTCTAAATTATAGGCATATTTTTTTAGACCAACTAAACTTACAGACGACAAACCTCTCAGCTTACGATATTAATTTATGGATTTAGCACAACTGATGACCTCAGAAAATCTAACAGCCCTTGCGATTGACCTCGGGCTACTGGTGCTTTTGGGCTGGTTTATCATCCTGCTGCTGATCTTACGAGAATTTCGTCATTTTGCGGCTCAGATGACGGGAGGAAATAATCTCGATAAAGACACCTATGAGCTTTGCCAAACTTCCGTCGATAACGCCTTGAACTACACTGCAGATAACAGTGATACGTTGAATGATCTGATCCTCATTCAGCAGGCTCTAGAGGCTCAAGTTACTCAAATTAAGATGGCTAAGAATGAGCTCAGCGATCAGGAGCAAGCTTCCATTGATGAACTAAATCTAAAACTCAGCAAGTCGCACAAGTTAATTAAAAAGCTCAAAGGCGACTTAGATAAAAGCGTCAAGGGACTACGTCAAGCAAGAAATAAGCTACTGAAACAAACGGATACGGTGGATGAGCTTCAGCAAGCAAAGAAACAGCTTGAGAAGCAGTTCGAACAACTAGAGCAGGAATATATTCAGATTACCGAAGCGGGTGGTACCGATAACTTAGCGAAAGAGCTGCAAAAAGAGAAACAACAGATGCTAGCGACCATCGAAGCTTACAAACAGAAGTTAGCCGAAAAAGGCGATGTCGATTCTCTCACCGCAAAACTAGAAGCATCTCAACAGCAGTTGCATCATATGACAAAAGAGAAGGACTTTGTTGAAAAGAAATATCTCGAACTGGTGCAAGAGTCGCAAACGAAAAATCAGTAGCGCACACTACTGATTTTTCCTCTACTTCACACAAACCACATTGAGCAGCGACGTTCCTTTCAATTGGTTGACCTTGCCACTGCTAAATAAGCCTGTTTTTTCGGCGCCCCAATAAGGTAAATGGACTGGCCACTCATCTTTTGTCATCACATTAGAGTCGAGGAGAGCCTGCCATTCTGACGCTGTCGCCATACGCATTTTCATACGGTAACAAGTTTTGTACGCACCTTCATAGTCTAAGCGATTCCAAGGGATCTCATGTTCCATATAAAACTGTTCGTCTTTAAGCATCCAATATGGAACGACATACTCCACTCCCGCTATCGATGCTGAACGACGAACTGTAATGGATTTATCTTCTGCTGGTTCATTCGTCGCTTTAGGTTGAGGAACCACCGCTGGCTGAGCTTTGGCTGGAGCGGGAATCACTGTCGTCGCTTGACCTTTACCCTGACTCAACTCACTGACAACCGGTTTAGGCTTAGACGGCTGAGTTTTTGGCGTCGCACTGGGCTTTTTAGCGGAAGCCCCTTTTACAATTTCACGAATGAATGATTGCTGATAGCCAGATTGCTTCTGAACCTTATCTAAATCTTGTCTAGCCGTGGTGAAGTCCTTATATGGACCAATGAGGCAGCGGTAGACTTTTGCCTCCGGCTTATTCCATACATCCGTCGTAATATGAGGATAGATTTTCTTAGCCTGGGCAACCGAAAATGGCTGACTAAAAACACCACACTGAATCCAAAATGTCGATTCTTGGCCTACCGGCTTGGATTTGCCCCACAAACCTTTCCCTATTGGACAAGTCTGATCCAAAAGCGGCAACTCATCCGCCGATACCTGAATTGCATCGCAAAGGATTTCTTCTGCCAAGGTTGGTAATGACACGGTAGGCAACGCCAATATTGCGAGAAAAGACCAATACTTGAAAAATGATTGCTTCGGCTTTGAGGCCATATCTATACCCATACTATCTAAACTAATCTAAGTGTACTCACCTAGGATGATAACTATAGTGACGCAGTAGAGGTTTTACTGCCCAGAAAATGAGAATGCAAAAAAAGAGCCGTAATAGATTACGGCCCTTAGTTTAGTGAGTTTTTTATCGCCAAATCTTAGGCTTGGATCACCCTTTGTAGATTTTTGGGTTAAATACATCACGTAACCAGTCACCAAGTAGATTGATAACCAGTACCAATGTAACCAGTACGATACCTGGGAAGGCTGTGATCCACCATGCACCAGAGAAAATGTAGTTAAATCCAATACTAATCAAGGCACCCAGTGAAGGTTGGTCTACTGGCAGACCCAAACCTAGGAATGAAAGTGCCGCTTCAGACATGATAGCATTTGCCACCTGTACAGTAGAGATAACCAAAATCGGCGACAGACAGTTCGGTAGGATGTGACGGAACATGATACGTGGTGCTTTAAAGCCCATTACACGTGCCGCTTCTACGTACTCTTTCTTCTTCTCGGCAAGCACGGAAGCACGAATCGTACGCGCATACTGAGGCCATTCAGCCACACCGATGATAACCACCAGCATCACTACCGCATATTGGCTATAAAAGTCACTACCGAAGCTCGCCTTAAAGATAGCAGAAACGATGATAGCAACCATCATGGTTGAGAAAGATAGCTGCACATCAGCGAAACGCATCAAGAAGCTATCAATACGTCCACCGAAGTAACCTGCTGATAGACCAATGATGATACCAAGAACTAACTGCAAGCCTACAGCTAGAAAGCCGATGGTCAGCGATAGACGAGAGCCGTATAGGATTGTAGAAAGGATGTCACGCCCCTGCTCATCGGTACCAAGAACAAAGCGCTCGTCACCACCGTCCATCCAAGATGGCGGCAGTTCAGAATCCATGATATCGATGGAGGCAAGATCGTAAGGGTCTGTCGGTGCCAATACAGGTGCGGCTAACGCCATGACTAAAAACATCATAAACACAGTAAAGCTCGCCATCGCAACTTTATCGCGTTTGAAGTAATACAAGAAATCCGATTGTTTGAAACGCTCCCAATGAGAAGGAGCAGCTGCTGTTTGACTCATGATTATGCTCCTTTACCTGTCAGGTTTACCGTCGGGTTGATGATGCCATACAGCAAATCAACAATGGTGTTGGTTACCACGAAAATCAGACCAACAAAAATGACGTACGCAGTGATAAGTGGTGTATCAACGCGGTTGATTGCCTCTAGGAAAAGGAAACCTGTACCAGGCCATTGGAAAACCGTTTCAGTCAAGATGGTATACGCAACCATAGTACCAATCTGTACACCACCTACGGTAAGTACAGGTAGCATGGTGTTCTTCAATGCGTGCTGGTAATAGATTTTATTCAGAGCCAGACCTTTCGCTTTGCCAAACTTGATGTATTCCGAGCTTAGTACTTCAAGCATTTCAGAACGTACAAGACGAATAAACAGAGGTAGCATGATTGATGCGAGCGCGATACATGGCAAGATCAGGTGCGCTAAGCCGTCGAGAGTAAAATATCCAGACTCCCAGCCTAGAACATTTGCCGTCTCCCCTCGACCATAAGATGGTAACCAGTTTAGCTCTATCGAGAAGACGTACATCAGCATAATTGCGGTCAAGAACACCGGAATCGATATGCCAATGCTACTGAAAGCCATCACCACTTTGGTCAATATACTTTTTGGGTGAATGGCAGAGTAAACGCCCAATGGAATCGAACAAGCAACGATAATTACCGTTGCGCCAAATACCAGCTCAAGCGTTGCAACCAGCTTATCTAGAATGACTTCAACCGCAGGGCGTTTGAAGAAATAAGAAGTACCTAAATCACCTTGTAGCGCAGAGGTTACAAAGCGAGTGTATTTTGTAATGAAGGGATCATTCAGACCCAGCTCGTCACGCAGAGCTTGACGCTCAGCTTCCGAAACTGATTGACCAACAAGCTCACGCAATGGGTCGCCGAGGTTATCCTGAATGGCAAACGCCACTAGACTGATCACAAACATCACTATCAGTGCCTGAAACAGGCGCTTGACCAGAAACGAAAACATTCCTTGCCCCTTAACTTTCCATAGATTTCAGTCTGCGAACCCGAATCCCTTTCACCGGCTGGGCGAAGAGGGCTGCTGGTCGCAATCTTCAGTCTTAAAAATGGCACTTAACCCGACTGAAACAAAGTTAAGCACCAAAAATTAGCGGGCATCTGCATGACGCAGATGCCCTACTTACTTCAACTTATTTAACGACTAGGTCACCGAAGTAAGGGAAGTCCATCGCATTCACGATTGGAGCGATATCTACATTAGATTTCGCACCCCATGCTAGGTTCTGCCAGTGTAGAGGAACAAACGCAGCTTCGTTGTACAGAGTCGCTTCTACTTTCTGAAGCATTTGCGCACGCTTAGCTGGATCCGTTTCTACGTTTGAATCCATAACCAGCTTGTCAACTTCAGCGTTTGAGTAGTGGCCACAGTTGTACTGACCTTTACCCGTTTCTTCGTTACGAGTCATTGTTAGGAACTCAGAGAAGTTCGCTGAATCTTCTGTATCTGAGTGCCAACCGATCATCAGCATGTCTGCCGCACACTTATCAAACTCTGGCCAGTATTGCGCTTTAGGCATAGTTTTTAGATCAACCTTAATGCCAATCTTAGATAGCATCGCTGCCGCTGCCTGAGCAATTTTCGCATCGTTCACGTAACGGTTGTTTGGCGCCATCATCGTTAGCGTAAAGCCATCTTCGTAGCCCGCTTCCTTCATTAGAGCTTTCGCTTTCTTCAGGTCATAACGAGGCACTAGATCTGCACTGTAACCTGCGTAGCCTTCAGGGCCTTGTTGACCAGCAACAGTCGCGAAACCTTTCATGATTTTCTGAACAATGCCTTCGTTGTTGATTGCATGAACAATCGCCTGACGAACGCGAACATCTTTAAGTGCTTCGTTACTGTTTTGGTTCATTTGGAAGGTGATAATACGTGTCCCTGGTAGTGTTACTAGGTTTACGTTTTTCGCATCTTCTACACGCTTGTGGTCATTTGGTGCTACAGGCGCGATCATATCTACGTCACCAGAAAGAAGAGCCGCTACGCGAGTTGCATCTTCCTTGATTGGAACAAGAGTTAGCTTATCAACATTACCTTTAGACTCTTTGTCCCAGTAACCTGGGAAGCGTTCAAACTCAACTTTTACGCCTTGCTCACGAGAAGTAACGATGAATGGACCTGTACCAGAAACGTTGGTCGAAGCGAATGAGTTACCGTGCTTCACAACTTCGCCTTTATCTTTACCGTCAGCCGTTGTACCTGAGTAGAACTTGCTGTCCATTGGGAAGATGTAAGTCGCAGTTTGAAGAACCAGTGGGTAAGCACCCTTAGAAACAAGTTCAACTGTGTAGTCGTCTACTTTGACCATCTTTTCATATGGTTCAAAGATAGCTTTAAAGTCTGGAGAATTTTTCAGACGCTCAAACGTCCAAACCACGTCATCTGCCGTTAGCTCGTTACCAGAGTGGAACTTAACGCCTTGACGCAATGTGAAACGGAATGTTGTCTCATCAACACGTTCCCATTTTTCAGCAAGACGAGGTTCAAAATCTAACTTTTGTGTGTAACGAACTAGTGGATCAAACACCATGTGAGACATTTGCAGTGTGCCGCCAGATAGCTGCTCATGCGGGTCAAGTGATACTGGATCTGCGTCATACGCGACGGTGATATCTGCTGCAGCTGCGCTAAAGCTTAAGCCTGCTGCCATCAAAGCCACTGCTAGTTTGCTTTTCATGGTTTTCATGCATAACTCCTTATGCGGGATTCATCCCTAGTTGTTGTATTTGCTTCTGTTTATGTCCCGTCAACCGATGTAGACGGGAAAGACTTACGACTTACGCCGTTTTTACTTCTTCTCTTAAGCCTGTAAATTCAGGCATTAAAGAAATCAGTTGTTTACTGTATTCGTGCTGAGGTGTTCTAAACAGCTGCTCAGTTGGGGCAACTTCCAATAATGTCCCCATTTGCATCACACCCACTCGATCGCACATCTGGCGAATGACTGGCAAGTCGTGACTGATAAACAGCATGGTAAGGTTCAACTCGTCTTGTAAATCTTTAAGTAGGTTGAGTATCTGTGCCTGTACCGACACATCGAGTGCCGATGTCGGTTCATCACAAATTAGCAGACGCGGGCGCGTCGCAAGTGCACGGGCAATCGAAATACGCTGACGCTGACCGCCTGAAAATTCATGTGGGTATTTCACCCCAGCCATCTGACTCAGACCAACGTGATCAAGTAGATCGTTAACGATCTGTCTGGTTTCTGCTTCACTGTTAGTCAACTTATGGAAACGAATCGGCTCTGCGATGATATCGAAAATCTTCATACGCGGATTCATTGAAGTGTATGGATTCTGAAACACCATCTGCATCTGACGGCGTAAAGGACGACGCTCTTTCTCTGATTTCAGTGATGTTAAGTCGATCCCTTCGAATGTTACCTTGCCTGAGTTAGGCGCATACAAACCAGCGATGACACGTGCAATCGTCGATTTGCCCGAACCAGACTCACCAACTAGACCAAATGTTTCACCTTCAAATACTTCAAAACTGACGTTGTTAGATGCTTGAACATATTCACGACGACTTTCAAATAACGAATCTTTCGTCACAAAACGTAGATTTACGTTTTCTACACTAAGCAGAGAGCCAGTGTATTGACGGTGATCCTGACTTTGACCTAGCCAGTGATTTTTCACATCTAGCGGCTCCATTTCTTGAGCTTCTTCGATGTAACTTACCAATGGAAAGCGATCCAGCTTCATATCTGAACGTGGAACCGCAGAAATCAAACTGCGTGTATAGGCGTGATCAGGGTCGCCAAGTACTTTTGTCGTAGGACCAAACTCAACCAAGTCACCACGATACATAACCGCAACGCGATCAGTCACGTTGGAAACCACACCCATATCGTGTGTTACCAACATACAACCTACGTTGTTCTTGATACACAACTCACGAATAAGCGATAGGATCTGATCTTGAATAGAAACGTCTAATGCCGTCGTTGGTTCATCGGCAATGATCAAGTCTGGCTCACCCGCAAGCGCAATCGCAATCACAACGCGCTGACGCATACCACCAGAGAACTGGTGCGGATACTGTTTCAAACGGTTTTCTGGTTGTGGAATACCCACCTGCTGCATTAGAGAAAGCGCACGCTTATAGGCTTCCTCATCCGTTACCTTCATGTTGGCATGAATGGTTTCTTTCAACTGCTGCTCAACGGTAAATAGTGGGTTTAGAGAAGTCATTGGATCTTGGAAAATAAATCCAATTTTTGAACCGCGAACACTGCGCATCTGCTCCGGACTTAGTCCAGAAATCAACTCACCATCTAGATAAACATCGCCGCTTGCAATTCGCCCAGGGGGGCTTAATAGATCGATAACCGCATTTCCAACGGTCGATTTGCCCGCGCCTGACTCGCCCACTACGCCGACGATTTCACCACGTTCGATATTGAATGAGAGAGATTTAACTGCGGCATGAACACCATGACGCGAAGGGTACTCTATTCGAAGGTTTTTAACTTCTAAAAGTGACATTACCAGACCTCTACTGCTTTGGCAGCTTTCTGCCCTGTCTGAAAAGTGAATCCATTCATACCAGTCCTATACCTAGGTTTCGATACCAAAATTAGGTATAGCGTTCTGGTAATTTATAAGCTCATCAATTTGGCAAAAAATTCACAGAAAAGCAACAAATATAGGATAAAAAGTCGAAATAGAACAAGAAGCAAGCAGTTTTAGGAAATAAATATGCAATCACACTAGATCATTGCTCAATTCAAAAATCTTAAAAACGCGCTAAAAAGGCTTATTTTTAAATGCCTATAGTTATTTAATACAGCTTTTGGTTATAAGAAAGCCAAAACAACAATAGAATAAAAATTCACACAATCAACCTTTGAGCGCTTTAACAAAATAAAAACAAAACACCAGTCAAAGAATAAAAAGCCGAATCAAATCACAAATTAAAGCCACAAAGGCGAAGCTTATAATAAATAAATCACACAAAGTCAGACTAAAACACTGCTGTTTTTGTGCGAAATTTACTCACATTAAAATAGGAATAATACAAACTGATGAGTTGGAGTATATAGCGGTAGTTTGTTGGTTTACTCACTATTTCTCTGAGCTCTATTGAAGGCAATGTTAAGGGATGAAAAGCAATCTTTGAGATGCAAAAAAGCCCTAGTCTTTCGACCAGGGCTTCTCAATAATGGTCGGTGAAGAGGGATTCGAACCCCCGACCCTCTGGTCCCAAACCAGATGCGCTACCAAGCTGCGCTATTCACCGACTTGTGTTTTATCTCGACTTTCATCAAGAATGGAAGCAAAGCTACCATAATAATGGGGTGGCTAACGAGACTTGAACTCGCGACAACCGGAATCACAATCCGGGGCTCTACCAACTGAGCTATAGCCACCATCAATTTTAGGTTTACCGCTTTAATGTAGCCATAAACTAAGATAGTGGTCGGTGAAGAGGGATTCGAACCCCCGACCCTCTGGTCCCAAACCAGATGCGCTACCAAGCTGCGCTATTCACCGAGCAAATAATGGGGTGGCTAACGAGACTTGAACTCGCGACAACCGGAATCACAATCCGGGGCTCTACCAACTGAGCTATAGCCACCACTGAAATTTTTACCGATACACCTTTAGACGAATGGCACGCCCGAAAGGATTCGAACCTTCGACCTTTGGCTCCGGAGGCCAACGCTCTATCCAACTGAGCTACGGGCGCATGCCCTATCGGCGGAGTGGAATAATACGTATATCACACAATGTCGTCTAGTACTTTTTCAACTTTTTTTATCGTTTGGTGCCTTTTTGGGCAATTAAAGTGTGATAAACCCCTATTTCCCACCAGATATACCCCTTGATGCGGTTAACTTGTTGTTTATTGCAACAAGTTATCAGGATATAATCACCCATTATTTACATTGATTTAACAGCAAATCATCTTATGAAGGGCTGTTGGTCAGTCACAATCTAATAATAGGTAAGCACGAACTTACCTTCAGGAATGTAAAGTGAGTTTAATGGATATGTCTCGAAAATTATTAACCGCTTTGGTCGCTGCGATTACTTTTTCTAGCGCCTCTTTTGCAGCCAGCGTAAGCCAAGAAGAATATGATGCAATTGCAGAACGTATCAAACCTGTTGGTGATGTCTATCTTGCAGGCGCAGAGCCAGTGAAAGCTGAACCTACTGGTCCACGCGACGGTGCGACAGTGTACGGTACTTTCTGTATCGCTTGTCACTCTTCAGGCGTAAGTGGTGCACCAAAAACCGGTGATGCTGGTGACTGGGCTCCGCGTATCGCTCAAGGTAAAGACGTGCTAACTAACCACGCAATAAATGGCTTCAATGCGATGCCTGCTAAAGGTTCATGTATGGACTGTTCAGATGACGAAATCATCGCTGCAATTGAGCACATGATTAAAGATCTATAAACCGTTCTATATCGATAAGATGGAAAAGGCTTGGATTGTCCAAGCCTTTTTTGTTTTTGCTACTTTTTGAACATCGCTCTTAGATTGGCGATATGTGCTTGGCCTTTTGCCATCCGTTCTTCGGCAGAGACTGGTTTCTTCGTTTGTTCCCACTCAACGTCGTCAAAAGGTAGTTCATCTAAGAATCGACTTTGAGTCGGCTTAATCAACTCACCAAACTGTCGGCGCTCCTTGCACATGGTAAAAGTCAGCTCTCGCTGAGCTCGGGTAATACCTACGTACATCAAACGGCGCTCTTCCTCGACATTGTCTTCATCTATGCTGGTTTGATGTGGCAGTATCCCCTCTTCACTACCAATTAAGTAAACATAAGGAAATTCCAGACCTTTAGAGGCATGCAATGTCATCAGTTGAACCGCATCGCTATCATCGTCCTCTTCACCACGCTCCATCATGTCACGCAGGGTCAAACGCTGAACCACCTCTTTAAGGCTTTTCTCTTCTTGGTCATAGTTGTCACCTTCAAGATCCGCCACTATCCAAGAGTACAGATCGGAGACGTTCTTCATGCGCATTTCTGCCACTTTCGGACTCGACGACGTTTCGTATAACCAATCTTCATAGTTAATGTCTCGAACCAAAGAGCGTACTGCCTCGACGGTATCGCCACGCTCAGCCTGATCCGCAATTTTAACCAACCAAGTCGTAAAGCGACGTAGGTTTTCTAGCCCTCTCCCTGAGAGCGTTTGCTCTAAGCCCATTTCGAAACTTGCGTCAAATAAGCTTTTGCCGCGCATGTTGGCATAACTGCCCAGTTTTTCTAAAGTTACTGGACCAATTTCACGTCTTGGCGTATTCACAATGCGCAAAAATGCATTGTCATCATCAGGATTCACCAACATTCTCAGGTATGCCATGATGTCTTTAATTTCTGCGCGGGCAAAAAATGACGTTCCTCCCGAGAGCTTGTACGGCACACGGTTTTGCATCAACGACTTTTCAATTAAGCGTGACTGGTGATTACCACGATAAAGAACAGCATAGTCCTTGTAATCGGTCCGATTAAGAAACTTATGAGCAATCAGTTCGCCCGTGACACGTTCCGCTTCATGATCTTCATTCTTAGCCAGTAGGACTTTGAGTTTTTCCCCATCTGGAATTTCAGAGAACAACGATTTTTCATAAACGTGTGGATTGTTGGCGATTAAAATATTCGCCGCTCTCAGGATGCGGCTCGTTGATCGGTAGTTTTGCTCTAACTTAATCAAACGAAGATTCGGAAAGTCTTCACCAAGCAGGACAAGGTTTTGAGGCTTTGCTCCACGCCATGAGTAAATTGACTGGTCATCATCACCAACCACGGTTAAGCGTCCACGTTCACCTACGATAAGTTTGACCAAATCATATTGGCTAGTGTTGGTGTCTTGGTACTCATCCACCAACAAGTAACGAATTCTATTTTGCCAACGCTGACGAACTTCTTGATTGGTTTTTAGTAGCAATACTGGCAATGAAATCAGATCATCAAAGTCGAGCGCGTTATAGGCTTTCATCTGTTTCTGATACATCTCAAAGCAGAACGCAAACAGTTGTTGCTGCTCACCTTTCGCCTGAGCTTTTGCTTGCTCCGGCGTCAACATGTCGTTCTTCCAATTCGAAATAGTGCTCAACAATTGGCGTAACAGGTCTTTATCACCATCGAGCTGTTTCTCTGTCAGCTCTTTCAGTAATGCCATTTGGTCCTGATCATCAAACAGAGAAAAACCTGCTTTTAAACCGAGCGCTTTGTATTCGCGTTTAATGATGTTGAGACCAAGGGTATGAAAAGTCGAGACCATCAACCCCTTTGATTCTTGCTTACCCAATGTCTGGCCAACCCGTTCTTTCATTTCCCGGGCGGCTTTATTCGTAAAGGTCACAGCGGCAATGTTACGAGCCTTGTAGCCACACTGCTGGACCAAATAAGCGATTTTATTGGTAATCACGCGCGTCTTACCTGAACCCGCGCCCGCTAATACTAGGCATGGACCAGATACATACTTTACCGCTTCGTCTTGATTTGGATTCAGCTTCATCGTGTTCTCAGGTGAATAATTCAAATGGTGACTATAATAATGCTGCAACACAGTGATTGCTATGCTCTCAACAACAAGAATTTTGCTTAGTTAGCTAAATAATTTGTTGCATATAACCATCCCTTTTGCATTATAATGAATGAACGTTCATTCACAACCAGATCAATGTAGAATATGTCTGACTCTGAACTCAACGTAGATAAAAGGCAAAAGATCATGGATGCCGCTGAAAAACTGATTGCAGAATCAGGATTTCAGGGACTATCCATGCAAAAGCTAGCTAAAGAGGCTCGTGTAGCTGCGGGCACAATTTATCGCTACTTTTCAGACAAAGAAGATCTCTTGCTGCAAGTTCGCCTAGCTGTCGTTCAACGCAATGCTGAGACTATTCAGCAAGGTGTTACGAACGAAATGACTCTCAAACAGCGTTTTCGAAAAATGTGGTTAAACATTTTCGATTTGTCAGGGTCGAATATCAGCACTTTGAAAAATCGAGCTCAATATGACTCTTTACCATGTGTTCGTAGCCATGAAACTAAAGAGCTTGAGCGCGCGATGTTCAGCAAAGTCGAACAACTGTTTGAAGAAGGGCGTGAACAAGGGATATTTAAACCTTTGGAAAATCCAGTACTTGCTGCTCTCAGTCTTGAGGTTAGCGTCACTCTGGCACGTAAACAATCTCTCGGATATTACCACCTGGATGAAAAAGCGATTGAAGCCGCTATTGAAGCCAGTTGGGATGCGATTACAAAACACTAATTTGGAGTTCTTATCAGAATGAAAAAGTGGACATTCTTTATGCTTCTTATCGCGGTACTGCTGTTTGGCAGCGTGATAGGTTTCAACTTATTTAAACAACAGAAGATTGCCGAGTATATGGCTAATCGCCCCGAGCCAGAGTTTCCTGTCACCGTTACAGATGTCAAACCGGTTGATTGGGTTCCTGTCATTGAAGCCATTGGTTTTATTGAACCTAACCAAGGTGTTACGGTTGCCAATGAAACCAGCGGTGTCATTGATAAAATCGCATTTGAATCCGGTACTCAAGTTCAAGAAGGCCAACCACTGGTGTTACTCGATTCTGCGGTAGAAAAAGCGAATCTAAAGAGCTCTCAGGCTCGCTTACCTGCGGCTGAAGCGAAATACAAGCGCTACAAAGGTCTATTCACTAAAGGTTCTATCTCTAAAGAAGCCTACGATGAAGCAGAAGCTAACTACTTCTCTCTTCAAGCAGATATTGAAAGTCTAAAAGCTTCAATTGACCGCCGTGAAATCAAAGCGCCATTTGCTGGTGTCGTAGGTATTCGTAATGTTTACCTAGGTCAATACCTGCAAGCTGGTACTGATATCGTACGTTTAGAAGATACTAGCGTTATGCGTCTGCGCTTTACGGTTCCACAAACGGACATTTCTCGTATTTCACTTGACCAAGAAGTCGATATCTTTGTTGATGCTTACCCTGAAAAACCATTTAAAGGTTCTATTTCAGCAATCGAGCCTGCGGTAAATATCCAAAGTGGTCTGATTCAAGTTCAGGCAGATATTCCAAACAGTGATGGCCAGCTACGTAGCGGTATGTTTGCTCGTGCAAATATCATCCTGCCTAAGCTTGAAAACCAAGTGACTCTGCCTCAAACCGCAATCACATTTACGTTATACGGCGACAACGTCTACATCATTTCAGATAAAGATGGTGAAAAGCGCGTAATACAGCAAGTCGTAAAAGTGGGTGAACGCACTCAAGATATCGCACACATCCTTGAAGGTGTTAAACCAGGTGATGTTGTGGTTACTTCAGGTCAAGTGCGTCTAAGCAACCACGCTAAAGTTCGTGTAGTAGAAAGCGATGCAACTACTCCACCAGCTGAAACACCAATGCTGTAACTGGAGGCCTCATGCGCTTTACTGATGTTTTTATTAAACGTCCAGTTTTAGCGGTATCGATCAGCTTTTTGATTGCGCTGCTTGGTTTACAAGCAATCTTCAAAATGCAGGTCCGTGAATACCCTGAAATGACGAATACGGTAGTTACGGTTTCGACCAGTTACTACGGTGCGAGTGCAGACCTAATCCAAGGCTTTATTACTCAGCCTTTGGAGCAAGCGGTCGCACAAGCAGACAATATCGACTATATGACTTCACAATCGGTTTTGGGTAAATCAACCATTACCGTCAACATGAAGTTAAATACGGATCCAAATGCGGCACTGTCAGATGTTCTAGCAAAGACTAACTCGGTTCGTTCTCAGCTTCCTAAAGAGGCCGAAGACCCAACCGTTACTATGTCTACGGGTTCAACAACCGCGGTTCTTTACATCGGTTTCACCAGTGATGAACTCTCTTCAAGCCAAATCACTGACTACCTTGAGCGTGTAATTAACCCTCAGTTGTTCACCGTAAATGGTGTATCTAAAGTTGATTTGTACGGTGGTATGAAATACGCACTGCGTATCTGGCTAGATCCATCAAAAATGGCTGCGTTGGGTCTTACCGCTACGGATGTAATGGCCGTACTGAATGCCAACAACTATCAGTCAGCGACAGGTCAAGCAGTTGGTGAATATGTTCTGTACAACGGTAGCGCGGATACTCAGGTATCAAACGTTGATGAGTTGTCGAATCTTGTTATTAGTACAGACGAAGGCGATGTAACTCGCCTAAGCGATATCGCTAAAGTAACGCTAGAGAAAAGTCACGACGTTTACCGCGCAAGTGCTAACGGTCAGGAAGCGGTTGTTGCAGCAATCAACGCAGCACCAAGTGCTAACCCGATCAATATTGCTGCAGATGTACTAGACCTGTTACCTCAGTTAGAGCGTAACCTACCAAGTACAATCAAGATGAACATCATGTATGACTCAACGATTGCAATCAATGAGTCCATCAATGAAGTAATCAAAACGATTGTTGAAGCAGCGGTTATCGTACTTATCGTGATCACCCTGTTCCTAGGTTCGTTCCGTGCGGTCATCATCCCTATCGTGACTATCCCGCTTTCACTAATCGGTGTAGCGATGGTCATGCAAGGTATGGGTTTCTCGTGGAACCTGATGACACTACTGGCAATGGTACTGGCGATCGGTCTGGTAGTAGATGATGCGATCGTTGTTC
The DNA here is from genome assembly GCF_050113735.1 of Vibrio sp. TRT 2004. NCBI lineage: Bacteria > Pseudomonadati > Pseudomonadota > Gammaproteobacteria > Vibrionales > Vibrionaceae > Vibrio > Vibrio sp. TRT 2004. The sequence continues at coordinate 40,961 of NZ_JBNJOH010000035.1, forward strand.
TGGAGAACGTCGACCGCCACATCAAGTTGGGTGAGTCTCCGTTCCGTGCAGCCATCATAGGTACGCGTGAAATCGCAGTGCCTGTTATTGCCATGACACTCACGCTAGGTGCGGTATATGCGCCAATCGCGTTAATGGGCGGTATTACTGGCTCACTATTTAAAGAGTTCGCATTAACTCTGGCAGGCTCGGTGTTCGTATCTGGTATCGTGGCACTAACACTATCGCCAATGATGTGTTCAAAAATGCTCAAAGCTAACGAAGAGCCAAGCAAGTTTGAGCAGAAAGTTCACCACATACTGGATGGTATGACTAATCGCTACGCGAAGATGCTTGCAGCAGTTATGCAGCATCGTCCTGTTGTCATTGGCTTTGCTGTCATTGTATTCGCCAGTCTGCCTATGCTGTTCAAGTTCATCCCAAGTGAACTTGCACCATCGGAAGATAAAGGCGTTGTGATGTTGATGGGTACTGCGCCGTCTAACGCAAACTTAGACTTTATGCAGAACACCATGAATGACGTGAACACGATTCTATCTGACCAACCAGAAGTTGCGTTTGCCCAGGTGTTTACTGGTGTACCTAACTCGAACCAAGCGTTTGGTATTGCATCAATGGTACCTTGGAGTGAGCGTGAAGCGAGTCAGTCTGAAGTCGCAAACCGCGTAGGTGGCCTAGTTAAAAATGTCCCAGGTATGGCGGTTACTGCTTTCCAGATGCCAGAACTACCAGGCGCGGGTTCAGGTCTACCGATTCAGTTCGTTATCACCACACCAAATGCGTTTGAAAGTTTATTCTCTATCGCGACAGACGTACTGACTGAAGTGAAGTCTAGCCCTATGTTCGTTTATTCAGATCTCGATCTGAACTACGACTCTGCAACGATGAAAATCAACATCGACAAAGACAAAGCGGGTGCATACGGCGTCACAATGCAAGACATTGGTATTACGCTAAGTACTATGATGGCTGACGGTTACGTAAACCGTATCGACCTGAATGGTCGTTCTTACGAGGTTATTCCTCAGGTTGAACGTAAGTGGCGTCTAAACCCAGAGTCGATGAACAACTACTACGTACGCTCGGCCAATGGCAAAGCAGTACCTCTAGGCAGCTTGATTACTATTGATGTTGTGGCAGAGCCTCGCTCTCTCCCTCACTTCAACCAGCTTAACTCTGCGACTGTGGGTGCGGTTCCTGCACCAGGCACTGCAATGGGTGATGCAATCAACTGGTTCGAAGGTATCGCAGCCGACAAGCTGCCAAGTGGTTACAACCATGACTACATGGGTGAAGCACGTCAGTACGTAACAGAGGGTAGCGCACTTTACGCTACCTTTGGTCTAGCACTAGCGATCATCTTCTTGGTTCTGGCGATTCAGTTTGAATCACTAAAAGATCCATTGGTTATCATGGTGTCGGTGCCCCTCGCGATTTGTGGTGCTCTGATCGCTCTAGCTTGGGGTGCAGCAACGATGAACATCTACTCTCAGGTAGGTCTAATCACGCTGGTTGGCCTGATCACCAAGCACGGCATCTTGATCTGTGAAGTCGCGAAAGAAGAGCAGCTACACAACAAACTCAGTAAGACTGAGGCGGTAATGGAAGCGGCGAAAGTACGTTTACGCCCTATCCTAATGACAACAGCAGCGATGATTGCTGGTCTTATCCCGCTAATGTACGCAACAGGTGCAGGTGCCGCTCAGCGCTTTAGTATTGGTATCGTAATCGTTGCTGGTCTAGCAATCGGTACTATCTTTACGCTGTTTGTACTACCTGTTATCTACAGCTACCTAGCTGAGAAACACAAGCCACTGCCTGTGTTTGTAGAAGATAAAGATTTGGAAAAGCTGGCACGAGTTGATGAAGCGAAAGCGGCTCAGCGTGAACTGTCAGAAAGCAAATAATCTTGAGTAAATGAAAAAGGTCACTTCGGTGGCCTTTTTTTTATTGGGCACATTCACTGATGGTCGCTTCGAATTTTTACTATCCAAATAGCGACTTTCCCGTATCAATTACATAGAATGAGGGCAAATTGAAAGGAGTTTTAGTCACATGTTTGATCCAAAGAAACTAGAGCAAATTGCTAAACAAATTCACGACTCTATGCCAACACCAGTAAAAGAGCTTGGCGCAGACGTTGACCAAAAAGTGCGTCAGGTTATTCAAGGCCAACTGAACAAACTAGACGTTGTTAGCCGTGAAGAGTTCGATGTCCAAACTCAGGTTCTACTGCGTACTCGTCAGAAGCTTACTGAAATGGAAAAAAAGCTGGCTGATCTAGAAGAGAAGTTAAGCGAGAAAGAATAGCGAGAAGCAAAGCGTTCTTAAAAAAAAGCTTGGTCTACGGAGACCAAGCTTTTTGATTAGATGTTGTGTTTTATGTTGTATTTATTGACCCCAGTCTACCCGGAGTTCTTGCCTAATTTACGTTAACAGATAACGCAAATTAGAGATTCTAAGCTAAGAAGATCAGCCGCCTACCGCGATATTTTTCATATCAGTCATGTAACCACGTAGCTCTTCACCAATGTATTCAACTGGGTGGTTACGGATAACATCGTTAACTTCGATAAGACGCGCGTTATCGACTTGGTTAGATGTTTCACCTAAGCCACGACCGATTACGTCAGTACCAATTGAAGGCATGAATTTCTCACGCAGTAGCGGTGTTGCTACGTTTGCAAATAGGTAGTTACCGTATTCAGCCGTGTCTGAAATAACAACGTTCATTTCGTATAGACGCTTACGTGCAACCGTATTAGCAATTAGCGGTAGTTCGTGTAGAGACTCGTAGTACGCAGACTCATCAATGATGCCTGATGCTGTCATCGCTTCGAATGCGAGCTCAACACCTGCACGAACCATTGCAACCATTAGGATACCGTTGTCGAAATACTCTTGTTCAGAGATCTCAACGTCCCCTGCTGGGTAGTTTTCGAATGCTGTTTCGCCTGTCTCAGCACGCCAGCCAAGTAGGTTCGCGTCATCATTAGCCCAGTCAGCCATCATAGTACTTGAGAAATGACCAGTGATGATGTCATCCATGTGCTTGTTGTATAGCGGACGCATTAGCTCTTTTAGCTCTTCAGAAAGCTCAAATGCTTTGATTTTTGCTGGGTTCGATAGACGATCCATCATGTGTGTGATGCCACCAAACTTCAGTGCTTCTGTGATGGTTTCCCAACCGTATTGCAGAAGTTTACCTGCGTAGCTCGGGTCAATACCGTCAGCAACCATTTTCTCGTAAGAAACGATAGAGCCTGCTTGTAGCATGCCACATAGAATAGTTTGCTCACCCATAAGGTCAGACTTAACTTCAGCAACAAATGAAGACTCTAGACAACCCGCGCGGTGACCGCCTGTACCAGCTGCCCATGCTTTCGCGATATCCCAGCCTTCACCTTTAGGATCATTTTCTGGGTGAACAGCGATCAGGGTTGGTACACCAAAGCCACGTTTGTATTCTTCACGAACTTCTGTACCTGGACATTTAGGAGCAACCATGACAACCGTTAGGTCTTTACGGATTTGCATACCTTCTTCAACTACGTTGAAACCGTGTGAGTAACCTAGTGCTGCCCCTTCTTTCATTAGCGGCATGACTGTTTCTACTACGTTAGTGTGCTGCTTGTCTGGCGTTAGGTTGATCACAAGATCTGCGTCAGGGATTAGGTTCTCGTAGCTGTCTACTTCAAAGCCATTTTCTTTTGCATTTTTGTATGACTGACGTTGCTCATCAATCGCAGCCTGACGTAGTGCGTACGCGACGTTTAGACCTGAGTCACGCATGTTGAGACCTTGGTTTAGGCCTTGAGCACCACAACCAACGATAACGACTTTTTTACCTTTCAAGTAATCCGCTTCGGTCGCGAATTCGCTGCGATCCATGAAACGACAACGACCTAATTGGTCTAGCTGCTCGCGTAGGTTTAAAGTATTGAAATAGTTAGCCATATGGGCGCTCCTTTAAAGAATTTTTCCGTTGAGGTCGGTAGCTCTGGTACCGAATGAGTTCATACTAAAACAGACAGACTGTTGCCGAAAGTGATATATTCACAATTAGTAATTGCAATTAATGCAACAAAGGTGTGACCATTTCATGAACATTAAATGTCTCCAGCTATTTATTCACCTGTGTGATAGTAAAAGCTTTGCTAAGACGGCTTCTGCGATGCATATCAGCCCTTCAGCGCTAAGTCGCCAGATTCAAAAGCTGGAGAGTGATACCAATCAGGTTCTTTTTGTGCGTGACAACCGTAGTGTCGAACTCACGCCCGCGGCCAAGAAGCTTCTCCCCGTCGCACTTAAAATTCTCGGTGAGTGGCAAAACTATAACGCTCAGTTAAAAGGCCATGAGCAGGAGCTTAGAGGAGAAATTCGCTTATTCTGTTCAGTAACCGCCAGCTATAGCCATTTACCAGAACTGTTGTCTGAGTTTCGCCTGCAGCACCCATTTATCGAGTTTAAACTCTCTACCGGCGATCCAGCACAAGCCATAGAGAAAGTTCTCGCCAACGAAGTAGATATTGCTATCTCTGCCAAACCGGAACAGCTGCCAGCTCGAATCGAATTCGAAACCATCAGTGAAATCCCCCTTTCCGTTATTGCACCAGCCGGGATCAGTAACTTTGCCGAAGAATTACAGAAGGACCAGCCAGATTGGTCTGCGATCCCTTTTATTGTTCCAGAATCAGGAACGGCACGTGACCGTGCCAATGCGTGGTTTAAGGCGATGAAGATTAAACCGACCATTTACGCACAGGTATCGGGGCATGAAGCGATTGTTAGTATGGTGGCCTTGGGGTGTGGTGTTGGCATAGCGCCGGATGTTGTCATCAACAATAGCCCGGTGAAAGAGAAAATACAGCGCCTCAAAGTCGCCTCTATTAAGCCATTTAAACTCGGAGTGTGCTGCAACCGTTCACAACTAGACAATCCCTTGGTGAAGGCGTTGTGGGAAATGGCACACGATACCTACATCGCACCATAAACTGATGCTGAGAAGTTGTGTTCAAACTTAAAACTCTCGTTGTAAATTCCTATATTTGCTTTTCCACTGCCTGCATTCCATGACCATCCGGAGCAGCTTTCCCCACGGCCAAAGTAGTTTACGCGAACACTGATATTGGCATCTGCTGGCTTTTTCCCGGCTATCACCATATACGGCTCTTCGCCCGCGCCCCATATTCGCTCCGATGGCCCCAAATAATAGACGAATAGAATTACTGTAATGATGATAAGCACAATCGATAATATTCGCTGTTTGTTACCCATACCCAGTTACTTACCTGTTTGAGGATCTAACGGGGTACTACGATACTCTTCACCAGCTAAAATATCGTAGTGAATCACCGTATCGCTATTGAACTGAGAGAAATCAAAGTAGACAGTTTCTGCATTGTAATTTGGTTTTTGAGATATTTTTTCGTCATCTACAAACAAATAGCAGCCAAGCGAACCAGACCAAACTTTCCCTAAACCCTTAAATATATAAGAATTACAATTTCTCGATTCTATTTTGGAAGCTAAATCTCTCGGTTTATTGCCATAATCAGTACCGGCTCGATAGATGCGTAGGTTCGCAAACCCTACTGTATCGAAGGCATTGATTAGCTCCACTTCCATATTAGATAGGTAAGTTATGCAGCCTCTCTCTGGTTGTCTTGGTTGGTAAGGGATCCTTAGTTCATAAAAATTTTCATCTGCTGAGAAGTTGTGTTCCAACTTAAAACTCTCGTTGTAAATTCCTGTATTTACTTTTCCACTGCCTGCATTCCATGACCATCCGGAGCAGCTTTCCCCACGGCCAAAGTAGTTTACGCGAACACTGATATTGGCATCTGCTGGCTTTTTCCCGGCTATCACCATATACGGCTCTTCGCCCGCGCCCCATATTCGCTCCGATGGCCCCAAATAATAGACGAATAGAATTACTGTAATGATGATAAGCACAATCGATAATATTCGCTGTTTGTTACCCATACCCAGTTACTTACCTGTTTGAGGATCTAACGGGGTACTACGATACTCTTCACCAGCTAAAATATCGTAGTGAATCACCGTATCGCTATTAAACTGAGAGAA